>JAEULC010000164.1 GCA_016792605.1 Rhodospirillales bacterium | reverse complement strand
ATGACCAGGAAGCGCCGCCGCCTCTGGATTGTCGTCGCCTGCATGCTGTCGCTGGGCGTCGCCACGGCGCTGGTGCTGATCGCGTTCCAGGACCACGTCGTCTTCGCCAAGGTGCCGAGCGACCTGGCCGCCAAGCCGCTGCCGCCGTCGCAGCGCTTCCGCCTCCTGGGCCTGGTCGAGCCGGGCAGCATCAAAAAGATCGAGGACGGGGCCACCACCGCCTTCCGTGTGACCGACAACAGCAACGCGATCGACGCCGTCTATCGCGGCATCCTGCCCGACCTGTTCCGCGAGGGGCAGGGGGTGATTGCCGAGGGACGCCTGAACGACGCCGGCGTGTTCGTCGCCTCGGAAGTGCTCGCCCGCCATGACGAGAACTACATGCCCAAGGAAGTCGCCGACGCGATCAAGAAGTCGGGGCAGTGGAAGGACATCCCGCCCGGCAAGCCCACGGTGGCCCAGCCGACGGGAACAAAGCCATGATCGCCGAGTTCGGGCATTTCGCGCTGGTGCTGGCGCTGGTCGCGGCGATCGTGCAGGGCAGCGTGCCGATGATCGGCGCGCAGCGGAACCTGATGGCGTGGATGGACGTGGCGCGGCCCGCGGCGATCGGCCAGGCGGTCTGCGTCATGCTGGCGTTCGCCGCGCTGATGTATTGCTACGTCGTGTCCGATTTCTCGGTCGTGAACGTGGCGCAAAACTCGAACTCGCTGCAGCCGCTCCTCTACAAGTTCACCAGCACCTGGGGCAACCACGAGGGGTCGATGGTGCTCTGGGCGATGATCCTGGCGATCTATGGTGCCGCCGCCGCGATCCTCGGCGGCAACCTGCCGCCCGGATTGCGCGCCCGGGCGCTTGCGGTGCAGGGCTGGGTCGCGATCGGGTTCCTGCTGTTCATCCTGCTGACCTCGAACCCGTTCCAGCGCATCATCCCGCCGCCGGTCGACGGGCGCGACCTGAACCCGCTCTTGCAGGACATCGGCCTCGCGATCCACCCGCCGTTCCTCTATCTCGGCTATGTCGGCTTCTCGATGGCCTTCTCCTTCGCCGTCGCGGCGCTGATCGAGGGCCGCATCGACGCCGCCTGGGCGCGCTGGGTGCGGCCGTGGACGCTGCTCGCCTGGGTCTTCCTGACCGCCGGCATCGCCATGGGCAGCTATTGGGCCTATTACGAGCTCGGCTGGGGCGGCTGGTGGTTCTGGGACCCGGTCGAGAACGCGTCGTTCATGCCCTGGCTGGTCGGCACGGCGCTGCTGCACTCCGCCACCGTGGTCGAGAAGCGCGACGCGATGAAAAGCTGGACCATCCTGCTCGCGATCATCGCCTTCTCGCTGAGCCTCATGGGCACGTTCCTGGTGCGCTCGGGAGTCCTCACTTCGGTCCACGCCTTCGCCACCGATCCGGCGCGCGGCGTGTTCATCCTGATGCTGCTGGCGCTGACCACGGGCGGTGCGCTGACGCTCTACGCCGTGCGCGCGCCCGTCATGAAGGGCGGCGGCCTCTTCGCCCCGATCAGCCGCGAAGGCTCGCTGGTCCTGAACAACCTGCTGCTCGCCACCGCGACCGCGACGGTGCTGTTCGGCACGCTCTACCCGCTGTTCAGCGACGTGCTGGGCGGCGAGAAATATTCGGTCGGCGCGCCGTTCTTCAACCTCACCTTTGTGCCGCTGATGGTGCCGCTGATCGTCGCTATGGCGGTGGGGCCGCTGCTGGCGTGGAAGCGCGGCGACCTTTCCGGCGCGCTGCAGCGCCTGATGGCGGCCGGCGCGATCACGGCGCTGGTCGCGCTGGCGACGCTCTACCTCGCCTGGGGCGGGCCGGTGCTGGCCGCCTTCGGCATGGCGCTCGCGGCGTGGCTGTTCTTCGGCACGCTGACCGAGTTCGTCGAGCGCGTGAAGCTGTTCCGCGCGCCCTTCGCCGACAGCATCCAGCGCGCCGCCAACCTGCCGCGCGCGACCTACGGCATGCTGATCGCCCATGCCGGCATGGCCTTCACCGTCGCCGGCATCACCGCCACGGCCTCGTGGGAGACCGAGGCGATCCGCAACATGAAGATCGGCGACCGCACCAGCCTGTCGGGCTACGAGTTCACGCTGGTCGGCGTCCGCCCCAACCTGCAGGGCCCGAACTACATCTACGAGAAGGCGGGAATCGTCGTGTCGCGCGGCGGCAAGGACATCGCGGTGCTGGAGCCGGCCAAGCGCTTCTACCCGGTGCAGCGCCAGGCGACCAACGAGACCGCGATCTACACCGCCGGCTTCACCGACCTCTACGCCGCGCTGGGCGAGGGCAACGCACAGACCGGCTGGACCGTGCGCCTCTACCACAAGCCGCTCGTCACCTGGATTTGGCTCGGCGCCGCGCTGATGTGCGTCGGTGGGGTGGTGAGCCTCAGCGACCGGCGCTTCCGCGTCGGCGCGCCGACCCGCGCGCGCAAGCTCGCCGCCGCCGCGGCCGCGCCGGCCACGGGACATGATTGACGCATGACCGCTCCGGTTGAAACCGCGCCTGCCGGCACGAGCCGGCGCTACGTGTTGCCGGCGCTGGTCGTCGCGGTGTTCGCGATCATTGTCGTGTTCTTCGGCTTCGGCCTGACGCAGGACCCGCGCAAGCTGCCCTCGGCGCTGCTCGACCAGCCGGTGCCCAGCTTCGACCTGCCGCCGCTGAAGGACGGCGAGGCGGGGTTCAAGACCGCCGACCTCAAGGGCCAGGTTCAGCTCGTCAACGTGTTCGCGTCCTGGTGCGTGCCCTGCCGCGTCGAGCATCCGCTGCTGATGCGTCTGGCCAAGGAAGGCAAGGTCCAGGTCCACGGCATCGCCTGGAAGGACACGCGGCCGAACGCCAGCGCCTTCCTCGACGAGCTCGGCAATCCCTACAAGAAGATCGGCTTCGACGGCACGGGCCGCGCCGGCATCGACTGGGGTGTCTACGGCGTGCCCGAGACCTACGTCATCGATCGCGACGGCCGCATCCGCTACAAGGTCGTGGGCCCGATCATGCCGCAGGAACTCAACGAGCGCCTGCTGCCGCTGATCGAGAAGCTGCAGAAATGAGGGCGTTGCGTCTCGCCGTTGCGCTCGCCGCGCTGTTCGCGCTGCCAGTTCTAGCCGTCGAGCCCGACGAGGTGCTGAAGGACCCGGTTCTCGAGGGACGCGCGCGCGAGCTCAGCAAGGAACTGCGCTGCCTGGTCTGCCAGAACCAGTCGATCGACGACTCGGCGGCACCGCTGGCGAAGGACCTGCGCATCGTGGTGCGCGAGCGGCTCACGGCCGGGGACAGCAACGCCCAGGTCATCGACTACCTGACCAAGCGCTACGGCGCCTTCGTTCTCTTGAAGCCGCCGATGACGCCCGCGACCTATCTCCTGTGGTTCGGGCCGGTATTGATCCTGGTGGCCGGCGCGATCGGACTGTTCGTGATGGCGCGGCGACGGGCGCAGAATCCCGTCGCGGCGTCGCCGGCGCCGCTGTCCGACGACGAGCAGCGGCGCCTGGCCGCGCTGCTCGGCGACGAGGCCGCGCCCGTCGCCGCGAAGCCGAACAAGGGACGCCGCGCATGATCTTCTGGATGATCGTGGCGCTGCTCGCGGGCGGGCTCGGCGTGGCGCTGGCCCGGCCGCTCTTGCGCGGGTCGGGTGAGGCGGGCTCGGTGCGCGCGGCCTACGACATGCAAGTCTACCGCGACCAGCTCGACGAGATCGAGCGCGACCGCGCGCGCGGCGTCCTGACCGACGACCAGGCGGCGGCGGCGCGGCTGGAGGTCGAGCGGCGCCTGCTCGCGGCCGGCGAGGACGCCAAGCGCGACCTCGCCAAGGGCGGCGGCGGCGCGCCGCTACTCGCGGCCGGCGTCGCGGCTGTCGTGCCGGTGGCGGCGATCGCGGTCTACGCGACGCTTGGTTGGCCCGGCGTGCCCGGCTATCCGCTGGCGCAGCGCCTGGACCGCGCGCCGGCCGGCACGCAGATGGCCCAGGCGGCCCAGGGTGGCCAGCCGAACGCCGCCGATCCGCATCCCACGGGCGGCGGCAGCACGGAATCGATGGCGCAGCTGACCGAGCGCCTGGCCAAGCGGCTCGAGGCCAATCCCGGCGATCCCGAGGGCTGGTCGCTGCTCGCGCGCTCCTACCAGCAGCTCAACCGGCACCGCGAGGCGGTAGGCGCGCTCGAGCGCGCGGTGGCGCTGACCAACCGCGACCCGCAGATGGTGGCGACGCTGGGCGAGGCGCGGATCATGGC
>JAEULC010000148.1 GCA_016792605.1 Rhodospirillales bacterium | reverse complement strand
CGGCAGGATCTCGCGCTTATCGGCCTGGTGGCGACGTGACATGCGATCGGACTCCGCTTACTTCGGCCGCTTGGCGCCGTACTTGGACCGGCGCTGGCGACGGTCCTTGACGCCCTGGGTATCCAGCGTGCCGCGGATGATGTGGTAGCGAACGCCGGGAAGGTCCTTCACGCGACCGCCGCGGATCATCACCACCGAGTGTTCCTGGAGGTTGTGCCCTTCGCCAGGGATGTAGCTCACGACTTCGTAGCCGTTGGTCAGGCGCACCTTGGCGACCTTGCGAAGCGCCGAGTTCGGCTTCTTCGGCGTGGTCGTGTAGACGCGCGTGCACACGCCGCGCTTCTGCGGGCAACCCTGCATCGCCGGCACCTTGTTACGGGCAGCGGCGGGCTCGCGCCCCTTGCGTACCAGCTGATTGATCGTCGGCATCCGCGAACGGTCCTTCCTCAAACGCCATCGCCGGCGACAGCCACCCGTCGCCAGCGCATTGCTAGTCGTCCCCGCCCTCCGCATCGCGGAAAGCGCTGCCGCGCAGTGCACAGCAGTATGTGTTTCAGGCTTTAAGCCAGGGCAGCGTCTAGGCGGGACCGCCTACCACCTGCCCCCCAAAAGGTCGCGGGATACTAGTGACGTCGCCCCGGAGCGTCAACATCGATTCCGGCAATTTTCACCGATGTTAAGCACCTGTCCCATGCGTCCATGGGGAGGCCGGCAAACAGCCGGTTTGCCTTGCCAAAGCGCTGCTCCGCCAGGGCGCGACCGGGCCAAAACGTGGCGGGCGGGAGGCCCGGAAGCCACCCGCCCGCTTTGTTAACTATTGTAAACGAGCTACTCGGCCGCGGTCGGGGGCGCCTCGCCGGCCCCCTCCGCCGGCGCCTGGCCTTCCGGCAGGACGCCCGCGGCCCGGTCGCGCTCGGCCGCCAGCGACTTCAGGCGGGCCATGACGCTGCCGGTGCCGGCCGGGATCAGGCGGCCGACGATGACGTTCTCCTTGAGGCCGATCAGGTCGTCGACCCGGCCGGAAACCGCCGCCTCGGTGAGGACGCGGGTGGTCTCCTGGAACGAGGCCGCCGAGATGAACGACTTGGTCTGCAGGCTGGCCTTGGTGATGCCCTGGAGCACGGGCTTGGCCTTGGCCGGCCGGCCGTTCTCGACCAGCGTCTGCTCGTTGATCGCGTCGAACTCGCTGCGATCCGCCTGCTCGCCGATCAGGAAGGTGGTGTCGCCCGGATCGCTGATCTCGACCTTCTGCAGCATCTGGCGGACGATCACCTCGATGTGCTTGTCGTTGATCTTCACGCCCTGGAGACGATAGACCTCCTGGATCTCGTTGATCAGGTAGTTCGCCAGCTCCTCGACGCCCAGCACGTGCAGGATGTCGTGCGGCACCGGGTTGCCGTCCATCAGCAGGTCGCCCTTCTGGACGTAGTCGCCCTCCTGGACCGAGATGTGCTTGCCCTTCGGCAGCAGGTACTCGACCGGCTGGAGGTCGCTGCCTTCCGGCGGCACCACGACGATGCGGCGCTTGGTCTTGTAGTCCTTGCCGAACTCGACGCGGCCGTCGATCTCGCTGATGATCGCGAAATCCTTCGGCTTGCGCGCCTCGAACAGCTCGGCCACGCGCGGCAGACCGCCGGTGATGTCGCGGGTCTTCGACGACTCGCGCGGGATGCGCGCCAGCACGTCACCCGCCTTCACCTCGGCGCCGTTCTCGGCGTTGAGGATCGCGTCGACCGACAGGAAGTAGCGGGCCTCCGCGCCGTTCGCCAGCGTGATCGCCTCGCCGTCGGCGCGGCGCAGCGCGATGCGCGGGCGCAGGTCGTTGCCCTTGGGCTGCTGCTTCCAGTCAACCACCACCTTGCGGGTGATGCCGGTCGCCTCGTCGGCCGCCTCGCGCATCGAGACGCCCTCGATAAGGTCGACATAGTGCGCGATGCCGTCCTTCTCGGTGATGATCGGAATCGTGTACGGGTCCCAGGTGGCCAGCTTCTGGCCCTTCTTCACCTCGGCGCCGGTATCGGCGTAGAGCAGCGCGCCGTAGGGCACGCGATGGCGCGCGCGCTCGCGGCCGGCGTCGTCGGTCAGCACGATCTCGGTATTGCGGCTCATGATCACCGGCGTGCCCGTGCTGTTCACGACCACGTTGCGGTTCTTCACGTCGACCGTACCGTCGATCGTCGCTTCGATCGACGACTGCTCGGCCGCGCCCTGCACCGCGCCGCCGATGTGGAACGTGCGCATGGTGAGCTGCGTGCCCGGCTCGCCGATCGACTGGGCCGCGATCACGCCGATCGCCTCGCCCATGTTGACCGGGGTGCCGCGCGCCAGGTCACGCCCGTAGCAGCGGGCGCAGACGCCGACCTTGGTCTCGCAGGTGAGGACCGAGCGGATCTTCACCTGGTCGATGCCGGCGCGCTCGATCGCCTCGACCTCGTCCTCGCAGATCATCTCGGCCGCAGCTGCCAGCACGGTGCCGGAGAGCGGGTCGACGATGTCGACCGAGGCGCAACGACCGAGGATGCGGTCGCTGAGCGGCTCGATCACCTGGCCGCCGTCGACCACCGCCTTCAGCGTCAGGCCGTTCTGCGTGCCGCAATCGTCCTCGGTGATGATCGCGTCCTGCGCGACGTCGACGAGGCGGCGGGTCAGGTAGCCCGAGTTCGCGGTCTTGAGCGCCGTGTCGGCCAAGCCCTTGCGGGCGCCGTGGGTGGAGTTGAAGTACTCCAGCACGGTCAGGCCTTCCTTGAAGTTCGAGATGATCGGCGTCTCGATGATCTCACCCGACGGCTTGGCCATCAGGCCGCGCATGCCGGCGAGCTGCTTGATCTGCGCCGCCGAGCCGCGGGCGCCGGACTGCGCCATCATCCACACCGCGTTGATCCCGCGGCCCGAGCCGGCGCCGGAGATCGCCTTCATCATCTCCTCGGCGACCTTGTCGGTGCAGTGCGACCAGACGTCGACCACCTTGTTGTACTTCTCGCCCTTGGTGATCAGGCCGTCCATGTACTGCTGCTCGTACTCCTTGACCCGCGCCTGGGCCTCGTTGACGAGCTTGTTCTTCGCGCCCGGGATCATCAGGTCGTCCTTGCCGAACGAGATGCCGGCGCGGCACGCGTTCGAGAAGCCCAGGCCCATGAGGCGGTCGGCGAAGATCACGGTCTCCTTCTGGCCGCAGTGGCGGTAGACCGTGTCGATGATGTTGGAGATGTCCTTCTTCAGCAGCAGGCGGTTGATCAGCGAGAACGGGATCAGCGGGCTCTGCGGCAGGATCTCGGACAGCAGCATGCGGCCGGGCGTCGTGGTCACGCGTGTGGTGACCATCTTGCCCTCGGCATTCACGCGCGTGAGGCGCGCGTGGATCTTGGCGTGCAGGCTGACGGCGTCGGCGTCCAGCGCCTGCTGGATCTCGCCGATCGTGCCGAACGACATGCCTTCGCCCTTGTCGCCTTCCTGCTCGAGCGTGAGGTAGTAGAGGCCGAGCACGATGTCCTGCGACGGCACGATGATCGGCTTGCCGTTGGCGGGGCTGAGGATGTTGTTGGTCGACATCATCAGCACGCGCGCCTCGAGCTGCGCTTCCAGCGACAGCGGCACGTGGACGGCCATCTGGTCGCCGTCGAAGTCGGCGTTGAAGGCGGTGCAGACCAGCGGGTGAAGCTGGATCGCCTTGCCCTCGATCAGAACCGGCTCGAACGCCTGGATGCCCAGTCGGTGGAGCGTGGGGGCGCGGTTCAGCATCACCGGATGCTCGCGGATCACCTCTTCGAGGATGTCCCAGACCTCCGGCCGTTCCTTCTCGACCATGCGCTTGGCGGCCTTGATCGTGGTCGCCTGGCCATAGGTCTCGAGCTTGGCGTAGATGAACGGCTTGAACAGCTCGAGCGCCATCTTCTTCGGCAGGCCGCACTGGTGCAGCTTCAGCTCGGGACCGACGACGATGACCGAGCGGCCCGAGTAGTCGACGCGCTTGCCGAGCAGGTTCTGGCGGAAGCGGCCCTGCTTGCCCTTCAGCATGTCGCTCAGGGACTTCAGCGGGCGCTTGTTGGCGCCGGTGATGACGCGGCCGCGGCGGCCGTTGTCGAACAGGGCGTCGACCGCCTCCTGCAGCATGCGCTTCTCGTTGCGCACGATGATGTCCGGCGCGCGCAGCTCGATCAGCCGCTTCAGGCGGTTGTTACGGTTGATGACGCGGCGATAGAGGTCGTTCAGGTCGGACGTGGCAAAGCGGCCGCCGTCCAGCGGAACGAGAGGCCGCAGTTCCGGCGGGATGACCGGAATGACCTCGAGGATCATCCACTCGGGCTTGCTGCCCGACTCGATGAAGGCCTCGACCAGCTTCAGGCGCTTGACCAGCTTCTTGCGGCGCGCTTCCGACGTCGTCTCGCGGAGCTCCTCGCGCATCGACTTGCGCTCGGTCTCGATGTCGATCGTCATCAGCATGTCGCGCAGGGCCTCGGCGCCGATCTTGGCCGTGAAGGCCTCGTCGCCGAACTCTTCCTGCGCCTTGACGAACTCTTCCTCGCCCAGGAGCTGGTGCTGCTTCAGGGGCGTCAGGCCGGGCTCGGTGACGACGTAGTTCTCGAA
>JAEULC010000145.1 GCA_016792605.1 Rhodospirillales bacterium | reverse complement strand
TCCGCCATGGCGCGTCCCCGTTCCAGACGAGGTCCATTCAAGCAGGTTCGGTGCCACAGGCCAGCCAATTCGGTTTGCCTCAGCGCGGCAGGGTGCCTAGCATGCGCCGCACGGCCGGCGTCAGTGCGGCCTTGGGGGGATCATGATTCTCGAATGCATCGCGTCCGGCGTGGCCGCCACGCTGTTCCTCGATCTCTGGCAGCAGGCCTTGAAGGCGGCGACCGGGCTGCCGGCCAGCAACTGGGCGCTGGTCGGGCGCTGGTTCGCCGGCGCCGCGAGGGGCGCGTTCTTCGCCGGCCCCGTGGCCCAGAAGCCGTCCGTGGCTAACGAACGCGCGATCGGCTGGATCGGCCACTACTTGACCGGCATCGTCTACGGCTTCGTCTACGTGCCGCTGATGCGCCACGGCCTCGGCTTCGAGCCGTCGCTGCTGAACGGCCTGGTCTTCGGCCTCGCCAGCGTGGTCGTGCCGTGGTTCTTCTTCATGCCGGCGATGGGGGCGGGGATGCTGGCGAAGAACGCGCCGAAGCCGATCGTGCCCTGCCTGCAGGCGATGGCCTCGCACGCCGCCTTCGGCATCGGCCTCGCCGTCGGCGCGATGCTGATCTAGGCGGCAGGCAGCCCAGCGACCTCGGCCGCGAAGCCGCGCAGCGCCCGCTCCAGCCGGTCGAGGATCTCGGCGATCTCCGTGGCCGTGACGTTCAGCGGCGGGGCCAGCATGAACCAGTTGCCGTATTTCCCGCCGGACGTGGCGCGGGCATAGACCATGAGTCCCTGGGCGAGCGCCTGGTTGCGCATCTTCTCCATCGGCCGCAGCGCCTGGGGCAGGCTTTCCCCGGTCGCGCGGTCGCGCACGATCTCGACGCCGTAGTAGAGCCCGCAACCGCGCACGTCGCCGATCAGCGGGACCTTGGCCGCGAGCGCGCGCAGTCCCGCCTCGAGTTCGCGGCCGCGCGCCCGGGCGTTGGCGAGCAGGCCGCGTTCCTCGATCTCGTCCAGCACCGCCAGCGCGCCGGCGCAGGCCACGGGATGGGCGTTGTAGGAATAGACGAACTCGAACCCGGTGAGCTCCGCCAGCCGGTCGACCATCGCGGCCGGGGCCAGCATCGCGCCGATCGCGGCCAGCCCGCCGCCCAGGCCCTTGGCGAGCACCAGGATGTCGGGCCGCGCATCGGGCCAGTGCTCCATGGCGAACATCGGCCCGGTGCGGCCGATGCCGGTGATGATCTCGTCGAAGACCAGGATCACGCCGTGGCGCGTGCAGGTCTCGCGGATCGCGCGCATGTAGGCGGCGGTCGGCACGTTGCCGCCGCGGGTGATGCCGCCGATCGGCTCGACCACCAGCGCCAGCACCGTCTCGGGACCGAGCGCCCGGATCTTCGCCTCCAGCGCCGCCGCTGAGGCGGCCTCCTGCGCCTGGACCGACTGGCCGGGCGCGCGGCGATAGGGCATCGGCGCCGGCACGGTCTCGGAAATCGTCGCGAAGCCCCGGTAGAAGGCGGATTGCGACTGGTCGCCGCTGATGCCCAAGGTCGCGATGGTGGCGCCGTGGTAGGACGGCTCCAGCGTCACGATGCGCGTGCGCTTGTCCTGGCCGGTCGCGACCGCGTATTGGCGCGCGAACTGCAGCGCGCGCTCCATCGCCTCGCTGCCGCCCGATCCGAAGGCGACGCGCTCGAAGCCCGGCCCGGCCAGCCTGGCGAGGCGCTCGGCCAGCGCCGCGTTCGGCCGGTTGCGCGCGACCAGGGTGAAGGCGTAGTCGAGCCTGCGCGCCTGCGCCGCCATTGCCTCGATGACGCGCGCATGGCCGTGGCCGAGGCAGGACACCATCGGGCCGCAGGACCCGTCGATATAGTCCTTGCCCGCCTCGTCCCAGAAGCGGATGCCCTCGGCGCGCACGACCATCGGCAGGATCGCGGTGCCGGCGCGCGAATAGAAGCAGTCCGCCGTGCCGCCGATCGCGCTTGTTGCCGTGCCCTGGTCCATCGCCCTGCCTCCATGCTGCGGTCGGCAAGCCTGGGCGCGTCGCGGGGCGCGATCAATCGCTACATTGTTCCGGCGACAATATTTCGGGCGGCCCCGGCCGCGAGCGTCAGTGCCCGGCCTTCTTCTTCAGCGCCTTCATCGACGCCACGACCGCGCCATTGGCCCAGCGCCGCGGCAGCAGGCGCGCGATCAGCGGCGTCAGGATGCTGCCCGAGCCGATGACGACGACACGCTTGCGGCCGAGGCCGTCGATCGCGGCGCGCGCCACGTCGTTCGGATCGGCGCCGTCGTGGAACATCCAGGACTTCATGCCCGAGCGGTCGCCGAAGCGCGTCTTGGTGAAGCCGGGGCAGAGCGCCAGCACGTCGCAGGGCTGGCCCTCCAGGTCGGCGCCCAGCGCCTCGGCGTAGTGCAGGTCGAAGGCCTTGGTCGCGGCGTAGGTGGTCAGCCGCGAGACCGGCAGGAAGGCCGAGATGCTGGAGACGACGACGATTCCCGCGCGCGTGCCGCCCTTTGCCGCACGCTCGAGCATGCCGGGCAGCAGCGCGCGGGTCAGCACGACGGGAGTCATCACGTTGACCTCGACCATCGCGCGTTCCTGCGCGATGGTGTTGCGCGGCACGGGGGCGAAGTAGCCGAGGCCGGCATTGTTGACCAGCAGGTCGATGCCCGCGGCCTCGCCGGCGGCGATCACCGCATCGCGGCCGGGGTCGGTCGCCAGGTCGGCGGCGACGACGCGGACGTCGCGGCCCGGGCGGGCCAGGTCCTTCGCCAGCGCCTCGAGCGCCGCCGTGTCGCGGCCGGTCAGGACCAGGCCGGTGCCGTCGGGCAGGGCGCGCGCGAAGGCCTCGCCGATGCCGCTGGAGGCGCCGGTGACCAGCGCGGCGCGGTAGGCCATGGATGTTAGAGGCTGGTGTCGCTGGCCGGCTTGTCGCCGGGAACGGCGTGATCCGCCTGGGTGAGGGCGCAGCCGCAGAGCGGGCAGGTCGCCCTGGCTTTTATCGCCTGGATCTCCGCGGCGCTCAGGTGGCGCCCTGCCAGCTGGGCGTCGATCTCGGCCAGCAGTTGGACGTGCTTCGCGGGCGCCTCGCAGGCCAGGCGATAGAGCTCGCGGGTCGCGGGCGGCGCGTCCTGGATCTCGAAGCCTTGCGCCACCCGGGCGCCCGTGGCCCCGGCCGCCAAGGCGACTCCCAGGCCAAGGAAGCGGCGGCGGGGGAAATGGTCCTGCGACATGATGCCCGGATGCTAAGAGCGCGCCCTGCCGGCGTCAACGCGGCATATGCCCAACTACCCTCCCTGGTGGGGATTTTCCGGTTATCCACAGAGGGTTACCGATCCATGCATTTACTGCATTGCACCAATCGAAGCCGGTTTACCCCGCAGGGCCGTGCCTGTATTGTCGCGCCGGGCGTGGCCGAGGCAAGCAGCATTGGCCGCGCCCTCTGTTGTCGCCATGAACATGCCGAGGGTTCTTGATGCCTGTGTCTATCGACCGCGACGTCAGCGGTCCGGCTCCGACGATCTCCAGCACCAAGCCCCAATCCGGCATAACGCCCAAACGCTGGCGCGAGATCCTGGCTCCCTATTCCCAGCCCGATACCGGCAAGAGCCTGCTGCAGCTCCTGTGCACCGCGGTGCCGTTCGCGGCGCTGGTCGCGGGGATCGTCGCCGGCCTGGCCTACCAGGTCTGGTGGGCGCTTGTCCTGGTCGTCCCGGCGGGCGTGTTCCTGGTCCGCCTGTTCATGATCCAGCACGACTGCGGCCACGGCGCCTTCTTCCGCAAGCGCTGGGCCAACGACCTCCTCGGCCATGTGCTGGGTGTGGTGACGCTGACGCCCTATATCGACTGGCGCCGCAGCCATGCCGGCCATCACGCGACCACCGGCAACCTGGACAAGCGCGGCATGGGCGACATCGACACGCTCACCGTACGCGAGTACCTGGCCAAGTCGCCGGCCGGTAAATTCTGGTACCGCGTCTACCGTCATCCCCTGATGATGTTCGTGATCGGCCCGACCTACCAGTTCCTGCTGCGCCACCGCGTGCCGGCGGCCAGCCAAGCGACCGACAGGGCGAGCTGGATCAGCGCCATCGGCACCAATGTCGCGCTGGCCGCCATCGCTATTGCCGGCGCGCTGGCCTTCGGCGCCGGCCCGTTCCTGCTCGGCTACCTGCCGGTCATCATGCTGGCGTCCTCGATCGGCGTATGGCTGTTCTACATCCAGCACCAGTACGAGGACGCGTACTGGGACAAGGAGCCGGCCTGGAACGTTCACGACGCGGCGTTCCACGGCAGTTCGTTCTACGACCTGCCGAAGCCGCTGCACTGGCTGACCGCCTATATCGGCTACCATCACATCCATCATCTCTCGACCAAGGTGCCCAACTACCGCCTTGCCCGCTGCCACCGCGAGAACCCCGAGTTCTGGCAGGCCACGCGCCTGACCATCCGCTCCAGCCTCGCCTGCTGGAAGCTGGCGCTGTGGGACGAGGATCGCCGCAAGCTGGTGCCGTTCGCCGCCCTCCGCTGAAGCGCGGGCAAGCGACAAATCCGGGGCCGGCGCGCGCCGGTCGCGGGGCGCCGTTGCGCCTGCCTCGGCTGAAATCCGGGCTGCCTGCCTCAATTCGGGGCGGCCGTTGATTGAAAATGCGGCGGCCCGGATTTATCTTCTGCCGGTCGGGCGGTCCCAGCGACCGCCACCGACCCGCCCGTGCCGGTGGCGCGGACGGAAGCTTTCCATCGACAAGGATCGACATGGCTACCGGTACCGTTAAGTGGTTCAACGCCCAGAAGGGCTTCGGCTTCATTCAGCCCGACGACAACTCGAAGGACGTCTTCGTGCATGTCTCGGCGGTCCAGCGCGCGGGCATGGCGCCGCTGCGCGAGGGCCAGAAGCTCAGCTTCGACATCGAGAACGAGCGCGGCAAGCCTGCCGCTGCCAACCTGAAGGCGCTCTAGGCCTTCGCCTGCCTGCGGCGCCCGGCCCCGGGCGCCCGGTCGGCGCGCAGACCCAATCCGGGTGTAGACGAGGCGGCTTCGGCCGCCTCGTTCATTTCCAGCGCATGGGATCGTCAGATCAGACGCTTAACCCAACAGCAGATTGTGCAAGCCGGCTGCGGTACGACTTTCGGTTAGTGAATTGTTAACGGCGCAATGAGTAATCGTACGGTCCCGGCCCCGTCCGGCCGGCGACAGTAAGAAGCCTCGCATGCGCGTCCTGGTCGCACGATCATTTGCCGCCATCGATGCGGTTCGCTTGATCCATGCCGGCGCCGCGCTGCTGGTGCTGGGCCTTGTCGCCATCAACGGCGCCGTGATCTGGCACAACCGCAAGACGGTGCTCAACGAGCAGGCCCACGACATGGGCAAGATCAGCCTGGCGCTCGCCGGCCAGGCCGACCGCTCGTTCCAGTCCGTCGACCTCGTGCTGCAGAACCTGGCCGAGCGCTTCGCCGCCGACGGCGTGGACAGCAGCGCGGCGCTGGAGCGCATCGTCGGAACGCCCGAAGCGCAGGCCCTGCTGATCTCCAGGCTGACCGGACTGCAGCAACTCGACGCCATCACCGTCATCAATGCCGACGGCAAGCTGGTCAACTTCACGCGCTACTGGCCCATCCCCGGCGTGGACATCTCCGATCGCGACTACTTCAAGGCGCTGAAGAGCAATCCGGCGCTGCGCACCTTCGTCAGCGAGCCGGTGCGCAACCGCGGCACCGGCACCTGGACGATCTACCTGGCGCGGCGCCTCAGCAATGCCGACGACGAGTTCGTGGGCCTGGTGCTGGGCGCGATGTCGCTCGACTTCTTCGAGAGCTACTACAGCAGCTTCGCCGACGCGCCGGGCATGGCGGTGGCCCTGCTGCGCGATGACGGCGCGCTTCTGGCCCGGTTTCCGCCGTCGGACAGCATAGGCAAGCAGGCCTTCCCCGACGTACGCGATCGCTTCCGCCAGGGCGCGTCTTCGGTGTCCGCGCACGAGATCAGCCCGGTCGACAGCCAGGTTCGGCTGCGGACGGCCCGCGCCGTGCCGAGCTACCCGCTCGTCTCGCTGGTCTCGATCACCGAGGAGGCGGCGCTCGCCGGGTGGCGCGACCTAGCGGTGACAGTCGCCTGCGGCGCCCTGGCCGGCGTGGTGGCCATCGTGCTGGCCGCCGCCGCATTCGCACGCGTGATGCGGCAGCGCGACGACCTGGCGAAGGCGCATGCCGCACGCGCCGACGCGGAGCACGCCCGCTCGGTGGCCGAGGCCGCCCTGGCGCGTCGGCAGATCGAGGTCGCGGCCTTTGCCGCGATGAAGGAGGCGAAGGAAGCCGCCGAGGCGGCGAGTCGCGCCAAGTCGGAGTTCCTGGCGATGGTCAGCCACGAGCTGCGCACCCCGCTGAACGCCATCATCGGCTTTTCCGACCTGATGATGCAGGAGGTGATGGGGCCGCTGGGGATCATGTCCTATCGCGACTATGCGCGCGACATCAACGCCAGCGGGGCGCACCTGCTCGGCGTGATCAACGACATCCTCGACCTGACCAAGGCCGAGGCGGGAATGCTGGTGCTACGACGCGATGCGGTGGACGTCCACGC
>JAEULC010000128.1 GCA_016792605.1 Rhodospirillales bacterium | reverse complement strand
GTCAGCTCGATCCGTGGCAGCAGGGCCAGCAGCCGGTCGTGCCACAGCGGCGCGCATTCCCTGCGCGGCGGGGCGTCGCCGCCGTTTTTCAGGCGCCCGGGATAGCACAATCCCATCGGTAGGATGGCGATCCGCGTTTCGTCGTAGAAGGCGTCGCGCCCGATCGCCATCCACTGGCGCAGTCGGTCGCCGGAGCGGTCGTCCCAGGGAATGCCGCTGGCGTGCACTCTTGTGCCCGGCGCCTGGCCGACGATCAGCAGTCGCGCCGTGGCGGAGGCGCGCAGGACGGGCCGCGGGCCCAGCGGCAGGTCGCCGCAATGCACGCAGGCGCGTGCCGCCGCCACGGCGGCGTCGAGCGTGTCAGGTGCGGTCGAGGAGCTTGCGGACATAGTCCGGCACCACTTGCGACGCGGGGCCGTAGATCGCCTCGTGGAACAGCGAGGCGCCCTCGGAGGGTTCAAGATTAAGTTCGACCGTGCGGGCGCGGGCGACGCTGCGCGCCTCCTGCACGAACCCGGCGGCGGGGTAGACATTGCCCGAGGTGCCGATCGACAGGAACAGGTCGCAGGCCGACAGCGCCGCGTAGATCCGATCCATCTTGAGCGGCATCTCGCCGAACCAGACGACCTGCGGGCGCAGCGTGCCGGTCGAGCCGCAGGCCGGGCAGGAGTCGCCGGCGCCCAGGTCGTGGCGGCAGTCGCGCACGTCGCCGCAGGCCTGGCACTGGATCTTCAGCAGCTCGCCATGCATGTGGACCAGGTCGCGCGATCCGGCGCGCTCGTGGAGGTCGTCGATGTTCTGCGTCACCAGCAGCACCTTGCCCGGCCGCGCGCGCTCCAGTTCCGCCAGCGCCTGATGGGCGGGGTTGGGCTGGACCTTGGGATCGAGCAGTCCGCGCCGTCGCGCGTTGTAGAATTCGTGCACGCGGACCGGGTCGCGGGCGAAGGCCTCGGGCGTCGCCACGTCCTCGATCCGCACCGTGGCCCAGATGCCGTCGGCGTCGCGGAAGGTGGAAAGCCCGGACTCCCGCGAGATGCCGGCGCCGGTTAGGATGACGATCGAAGGCTGCATGCCGCCGAGACTAGCCGAGCCCGGGATGAAGCACCAAGTTCCGACCGTCACGCGGGTCCTGTTCGTCTGCACCGGCAACATCTGCCGCTCGCCGACGGCCGAGGGCGTGTTCCGCCATGTCGCCGCCGAGGCCGGGCTTGCCGACCGCTTCCACGTCGATTCCGCCGGCACTCACGGCTACCACCTCGGCGAGCCGCCGGATGCGCGCGCGGTCGCGCTGGCGCTTAAGCGCGGCTACGACCTGTCGGCCCTGCGCGCGCGCCAGTTCACCGCCGCCGACTACGCGGACTTCGACCTGCTGCTCGCGATGGACCGCGGCCACTTGAAGATCATGCGCCGCCTGGCACCGCCGCGCGACGCCGAGCGCGCGCGGCTGTTCCTCAGCTATGCGCCGGCGTGCGGCATCGACGACGTGCCCGACCCCTATTACGGCGACGAGCGCGACTTCGCCCGGACGCTGGACCTGATCGAGCGCGGATCGCGCGCCCTGCTGGACGCGCTGATCCGGCCCGAAAGCCGCTAGACCCGGCCGGTAAGCGCCAGGACGATCACGACGACCAGGACGACGCCCAGCACGCCCGACGGGCCGTAGCCCCAGTTGCGGCTGTAGGGCCAACTCGGAATCGCGCCGAGCAGGAGCAGAACCAGCAGGATGAGCAGGATGGTGCCGATGGTCATGGCAAACCTCATGGGAAGGCGATGGGGATGACGGGTCTGTGAACGCATCAGCCCGCCCGTACGTTCCCGGGGGCCGCGCCGGATGACGCCGGCAGAAGCACTGGCGGCCGCCGGGTTCCCCGTCGCGCGCCTGTCGCCGCTCAGCGGCGGCTGCATTGCCGAGGTGTTTCGCGCCGACCTTGCCGACGGGCGGCAGGTGGCGGTGAAGTGGTCGCCGGTGGGCGGCCTTGCGGTCGAAGCCTTCATGCTCGGCCGGCTCGCCGCGACCGGCACGGTTCCCGTGCCCGAGGTGCTGGCGAGCGAGGACCGGCTGCTGGTCCTGCGCTACGTCGAGCATGGCGGCGCGCTGTCGGCCGCGGGCGAGCGCCAGGCCGGCCGGCTGCTTGCCGCGCTGCACGCGGTCAAGGGGCCGCATTTCGGCTACGACCGCGACACGGTGATCGGCCCGCTGCCGCAGCCCAATCCGCCGACCGCACGCTGGGTCGATTTCTTCCGCGACCACCGCCTGCTGCCCATGGCCGATCGCGCCCGGGAAGCCGGGCGGCTGCCCGCGGCGACACGCGCCCGGATCGACCGGCTCGCCGCGCGGCTCGGCGACTGGATCGGCGAGCCCGCGTACCCGGCGCTGCTGCACGGCGATCTGTGGCCCGGCAACGTGCTGGCGCATCGCGGCGCGGTCGCCGCCTTCATCGATCCCGCGATCTACTGGGGGCACCCCGAGATGGACTTGGCCTTCGCCGGGCTCTTCGGCGGCCTGGGCGAGGATTTCCTGGCGGGCTATGGCGAGGCCGCGCCGTTGGCGCCGGGCTTCCGCGAGGTCCGGCGCGACCTGTGCAATCTCTGGCCGCTTCTGGTTCATGCCCGCCTGTTCGGCGGCAGCTACGCGCAGCAGGTCGACCGCATCGCGGCACGGCTGGTGGGGTAGCTACGACGCCGCCAGCGGGTAGCTTGCTTCCTCGTGGAAGACCGAGTGGCCCTTGCCGGGGTGGCTCGAGTAGAGGATGAACTCGCCGATCGGGAAGGGGCCGGCGCGGAAGAGGTTGTGCCGCTCGCGGAACACGTGCAGGCGCTGGGCCGGCGCGTCCTTGAGGCGGGCGAGCGTCACGTGCGGCACGAACTTGCGCGTCTCGGGCGCGCAGCCCGCGCGCTGCACCGCGTTCTCCACCTTGCCCTGGAGGCGCTGCAGCATCTCGCTGCGCTCGACGCCGACATAGAGCACGCGCGCCTTCTCGGCCGGGCCGAAATGGTCGACCGCGCCGAGGTTCAGGTCGAACTCCGGCATCCGCAGCCGGCCCAGCTCGGCGTCGATGTCCTCGGCCTGGTGGATCTCGACCTCGCCGATGAAGCGCAGCGTGACGTGGTAGTTCTCCGGCGGCTCCCAGCGCGCGCCGGGCACGCCGCCGTTCAGCATCGCCAAACGGTCGCGCACCTCCGCGGGAATGGACAGGCCGACGAACAGCCGGATCATCGCAAGCCTATTTCAGGATCGGCATGGGGTTCTGGGCATAGATCGCGTCGATCTCCTTCACCACCTCGTCGCTGAGCTTCGTCGCCGCGATCTGCGCCAGGTTCTCCCGCAACTGCTCCACGGTCCGGGCGCCGATGATGGTCGACCCGGTCCAGGGGCGCGTCATCACGTATACCATCGCCATGCCGCCGGGGCTGAGCCCGTGCTTCCTGGCCAGCGCGGTGTATTCGGCCGTCGCCGCCTGCGCGCGCGGCCACATGTAGCGCGCCCAGTGCGCGTGGCCCAGCGACATGCGCGCGCCCTGCGGCATCGCGCCGCCGACATACTTGCCGGTCAGCGTGCCGAAGGCGAGCGGCGAGTAGGCCATCAGCGGGCAGTCCTCGCGCACCGAGATCTCGGCCATGCCCATGTCGTAGCTGCGGTTGAGCAGGCTGTAGGGATTCTGCACCGAGGCGACGCGCGGCAGCGAGGG
>JAEULC010000116.1 GCA_016792605.1 Rhodospirillales bacterium | reverse complement strand
GTCAGCTCGCTGACGGTAAGCTCGGCATGGGCGCACAGCGCCAAGAGGCGCAGTCTCGACGGTTCGGCGGCGGCGCGTAGCCCGACCAGAAGGTCTTCCATCAGTCTCAACCCAAAGGCAGATGCATATAAATATATCTTTATATCTTTCTCCGGACGCCTGACAACAAAATTCCGTCGCTGATCGGCGCCAATTTCCCTGTCCGCCAGGCGAGGCAAATCTGCAACTGTGGTGTTAAGAAACACACAGCCCCGGCAAAACTCGTTTCTGTCACAAGGTGTTCGTGGTACCCCATTCCACATGGCGGGCTGAGCCCGTCCGGCGTCTTGGTGGCGAAGAAAGGGAATGGTCTTTCGCCAGGGGCATAGGGGTGTGCCTCGATCGAAACGCCGAACGCGGGCCGCGAAGACCCGTGCGTCCGATACCGGATCCGAAAGGACCGGGGCTCGGCCGATGAAGATCGCGGATGGGTACTGGTGGTTGGGCCGAGCAGAGACGTACGAGAAATGAAATTCAGCATGAAGCGAAGCCTTCGGACCGCCGCGCTGGCGGCCATGGTGTTGACGGCAGGATGCGCCACGCCGCCCACGGATCCGGACGCGCGCGCCGCTTATGACGAGGCGAACGACCCGCTCGAGCCGATGAATCGCTACTTCTTCGAAGTGAACTACGCGATGGATCAGCTCTTCTTCCGTCCGATCGCGGGCATGTACCGCACGGGCGTGCCGGAGCCGGTGCGCGACGCGATTCGCAACATGCTGCGCAACCTGCGCGCGCCGCTGATCTTCATCCACGACCTGGCGCAGGGCGAGCCGCACCGCGCCGGCGTGACGCTGCAGCGATTCGCGCTCAACTCGACCATCGGCCTCGGCGGTCTCATCGACGTCGCCGACGAGCTGCTGGGCCTGCAGTACCACGACGAGGACGCCGGCCAGACGCTGGCCGTGTGGGGCGCCGGCGAGAGCTTCTACCTGATGCTGCCCTTCTACGGCCCGTCGAACCCGCGCGACGCCGGCGGCATCATCATCGACAGCTTCATCGACCCGGTGTCGATCCTGTTCCGCATCTACGGCCCGAGCTACGGCCCGATGGCCCGGTCGGTGCTGACCGCGCTGGACGCCCGCTCGCGCGCGATCGACGCGCTGGACGAGGTCGAGCGGACGTCGATCGACTTCTACGCGACCCTGCGCAGCCTCTACCGCCAGCGTCGGATCGACGAGATCAACAACGGCCAGCCGTCCGGCAACCAGAACGCCCCGACGATCATGAGCGATGGCTCGAGCCCGTTCCTGGAGGGAGCGCCGTCGCAGGCCAGGGTGCCGTCTGCCGTTACGCCCGTGGCGGCGCCGATGCCGACCGTGAGGCTGGCGCCGAAAGACCAGATTTCACAGCGTCCACAGTAACGAGGGACAACGGGCTATGCTGCTGACCCGACGCATGGCCGGGCGGGCCCTGATCGCTACCGCAGCCGCGGCGTCGATGCTGTTGGCGCTGCCCGGTTCGATCGGCCCCGCCATGGCCGCGCCCGCGGACGAGGCGAAGGCCTTCCTGCAGGAACTGGCCGACCGCACGATCGCGACGCTGAACCAGAAGGAACTGTCGCAGCCGCAGCGAATCGACGCGTTCCGCAGCCTGTTCTCGCAGGGCTTCGACGTGCGCTCGATCGGCCAGTTCGTCGCCGGCCGGTCCTGGACCAAGGCCAGCGAGCCGCAGAAGGTCGCCTACCTGCAGGCCTTCGAGGACGTGACGATCCTGACCTGGGCGCTCCGATTCGACCAGTATGCCGGCGAGAAGCTGACCATCGACCGCACCCGCGAGGACGGCAAGGCGATCCTGTTGGAGAGCCAGATCGTGCGGCCCGGCAAGGATTCGATTCGCGTCGACTGGCGCGTCGAGAAGGGCCCGAACGGCTGGAAGATCCTGGACATCGTCGCCAGCGGCACCAGCCTGGCGATCGCCCAGCGCGCCGACTACACCGCCGTGATCCAGCAGAACAACGGCGAGTTCGACGGCCTGATTCGCGCGCTGCGCGACAAGCGCCAGAAGCTGCGCCAGCAGGCGAAGCTCGAGAACTAGGCCTCGCCCCGCGACCGGCGCACCGCCCATCGGTGCGCCTCGTTGCTCAAACTCGCCAGGGCTTCCGCCACCGCCACCCAGCCGGGCTTGTTGCTGTCGATCGTCGGCACGCCCGTGCCGCCGGTCAGGCGCACCGCGTAGAGGTAGCAGTGCTTGTTGAAGGCCGCGGCGACGCCGGGCGTCTCGTCGGCCACGAACTCCCGCGCCTCGCCCAGCACCTGCTCGACCGCGACCGTGTAGCCGGTCTCCTCCTCGAACTCGCGGTGCAGCGCCTGCTCCGGCGTCTCGCCCGGATCGAGTCCGCCGCCCGGCAGGTAGAGGCGCCCGAATTCCTCGACCACCAGCAGCCGGCCCCCGGCATCGAACACGACGCCGTAGGCGCCGGGACGCGGCTTGTGGTCGCGCCCGGGAATCGGGCGGCCGAACTGCGGGATCTCGCGCACCCTCACCGCCCGGCGCTCACCGTGATGACCGAGGCGGTGCAGTAGGAGGACGCGTCGGACAGCAGCCACACCACCGCCTCGGCCACCTCGTCGGCGGTGCCGGCCTTGCCCGTCGGCACCATCGGCGTCAGGCGCTCGAGCCGCCCGCCGACCTGGATGTCGGTGTCGATCAGCCCGGGCTCGACCGCGTTGACGCGGATGCCCTCCTTCGCCACTTCCTTGGCGAGGCCGATGTTGAAGGTGTGGATCGCGCCCTTGCTGGCGGCGTAGGCGGTGAGGTCGCCGGGCCCGCCGAGGCGCACCGCGGCGGAGCTAAGGTTCACGATCACCCCGCCCTTCCCGCCATGCCGCGTCGACATGCGCTTGACCGCCTCGCGCGCGGCGATGAAGCAGCCCGTGATGTTGACCGCCCAGACGCGCTCCAGGTTCGCGACCGTCATCTCGTCGACGCGGCAGAGATCGCCCAGGATGCCGGCGTTGTTCACCAGGCCGGTGATCGGCCCCAGCTTGTCCTCGGCCTCCTTGAACAGGCGCACGATATCGGCCTCGACCGCCGTGTCGCCCTGGATCGCGACCGCCTTGCCGCCCTCGGCCTTGATCCTGGCGACGACCTGCTCGGCCTTGTCCTTTTCCTTGCGGTAATTCACCGCCACCGCGAAGCCCAGCCGCTTCGCCGCCATGATCGCGCTCGCCGCGCCCAGCCCCCGGCTCGCGCCGGTGACCACCAGAGTGCCTGCCATGATTTCCCCGCCCCGTTGGCTCAATGTCCCATAACAAACATCATGGCCGGGCTTGACCCGGCCATCCACGCAGTTTTACGCGACAGGGTGCCCACAAGGAAGCGCAGCGCCTCGGATCAGGCGCACACGGGCTCATTCGTATGCTATGATTGGTATAAATTAGTACGATGGACTTCGGATGTCAAATTTGGATCAACGGATCACTTACGCCTGGACTGACGCGTCGAAATCCGGTCTGGCTGCGTGGGTGCTAGTCATTGTAGTAGAAGTCGCAGCGGCGGTTTCGTTGCTTCGTGCCTATCCAGATTCTCAGGTAGCTTTTCTCGTTTGTTTGGGAATTCCGGGGCTCTCGCTTGCAGGCGGACTCCTGTTGTTGCTCAATCAATTTGAGGCCTCTCTTGAAGCGGATGGCTTGTCGTGGCGTCGGCGTTCGTTGTTCGATCGACTGCGCAATAGGCCGTCTGCCGAACTTCGGATCCCACGGCAAAGCATCAGCAAGTTCCGTCTAGATAAAAGCCCTTGGACCGAACTGAAGTTGACGATATTGCTGATCGATGGATCACGACTGGGAATTCGTGGACGCGCTGCTTCTGCTCGCGGAGACGGTAAGTTCGAATCGTTTCTCGCGGCGTTCCGCGCATTCATTGAAGTCGAGCCAAACCACAGAATCCAAGAAGGCGAAAATATTTGGCGCTCCCCGACACGGCGCCTATGCATCGGCGGCATCGTGGGGGCGTGCATCCTGCTGCCCGTGCTAATCTATATGGTAGGCATCGAGCGCCGAGACCTAATGATCGTCACGATTGGTGCGATTGTTGTTGGCGCTCAAGGCGTTCGCTTTCTCTTGCAACGCAACTAACCGGCAAGGCCGTATCGCCTACTCCGCCGCCTTCGCCGGCGACGGCGCAAACCGACGTTCCATGGCGCGGCGGAAGGCGACGACGTCGTCCTTCTCGTCCATCGCCACGTCGGCCCAGGTGACGGCCTGCCCGGCCTTGACCGCGCGGGTCAGCTTGACCCCGTGCGCCAGGCCGATCGGCAGGCCGCCGAGGCGCAGCGAGGCCTCGGCCGGCAGCAGCTTGGCGTAGACCGTGTAGCCGCCCTCGCCGTCCAGCGTCTCGCCCGGCTTCAGGTCGCGCTTGGCCGTCGCGACGGCGTCGGCGCGGAAGCCCGTGGGGCAGCCCGTGGATTCGCCGCGCAGCGCGACGGAGGCGACCGAGACGCCGAGCTCGAGGCCGATCAGGTGCCAGCGCTTGTACATCACGCCGTAGCGGCCCGAAGCGTCGGTCACCATGCCGTATTCCTTGAAGCAGCGCTCGACATAGGCGTTGGGCGCTTCCATGACCACCCAGACGCCCCAGCGTATGTCGCGCGGCACCGGCCGCCCGTCGCGCTCCAGCGACGACACGCACTCGACCTGGCCCTTGTGGTGCAGCAGGCCGCCTTCGCTCCTGGGCCGCATCACGTGCGGCAGGTCGTCGGTGCCGCAGGGCGGGAAATCGAGTCCGTCGGGCGACGGCGTCAGGCCCGTCGCGTTGGCGACCGCCGTGGTCTCGATCGCGGGCTTGGTGCCGTCCAGGAACGAGTTGAACATCTGCGGGTTCATGCCGCCGATCCTCGCCTGCTCGGCGGTCAGGCCGTAGTGGTCCCACACCGTCTCGGGCGTGGACTGCGCGTAGTGCGGCAGCCATTTGTGCCCGCGCCCGGCCGCGGCGACGCCGAAGCCCGAGGCGCGCGCCCAGTCGACGAGGTCGCAGATCAAGGCCGGCTGGTCGCCATAGGCGAGCGAGTAGATGACGCCCGCCTCGGCCGCGCGCTCCGCCAGCAAGGGTCCGACGAAGGCGTCGGCCTCGACCGTCACCATGACCACGTGCTTCTTCGCCGCGAAGGCGATGAGCGCATGGCGCACGGCCGAGGGCGGGTGGCCGGTCGACTCGACGATCACGTCGATGGCCGGATGCCCGACCAGCGCATGGACGTCCTGGAACACGCAGGTCGTGCCCTTGTCGAGCGCCTCCCCGAGGGACTTGGCCGAGCGGCGCTCCCGGTCCCAGCCGACGCGGTCGAGATTGGCGTGGGCCTTGTCCGGCGCCATGTCGGCGATGCCGAGGATGTGGACGCCGGGCGTGGTCGGGGCCTGGGCCAGGTACATGGCGGCGAACTTGCCGCAGCCGATGACGCCGACGCGGACCGGGCGCTTCTCCTCGGCGCGCTTCAACAGCAGGCGGTGCAGGTTCATGAGTGCCTACTCCGCCGCCTGCTTGGCCAATTGCTTCAGGCAGTCCGGCCCCATCGGCTCCAGCGGCGTGAAGTCGCGATGCGCGATCCATTCCGGGCGCTTGAAGCGGCGGATCGCATTGTCCGTGCGATTCAAGCTGACATAAACAATCGTGCGGCCCCAGGGCGACATGTTGGGCGCCGAGCCGTGCACCAGGTTGCAGTGGAAAAACAGCGCCGAGCCCGGCGGGCCCTTGGGCGCGACGATGCCGCCCTCGTTGGCCAGCCGCGCGATGGTCTCGTGGTCGATCGTCCAGAGCGGATAGGACGTCGTCGTCAGGTCATGCCCGGCCTTCAGCTTGCCGGCGCGGTGCGAGCGCGGGATGAACAGCAGCGGCCCGTTGAACTCGGTCACCTCGTCCAGGAACACGGCCAAATTCATGCCCAGCGGCGCCGGCATGTCGTCGTCCGCGGCCCAGGTGCCGTAGTCCTGGTGCCACTGCCACACGTCGCCGTCGAAGGCCGCCTTGCCGTTGATCTTGAACTGGTGGATGTAGACCTTGCTGCCCAGCATCTGCTCCGCCGGGCCCAGGAACTTGGGATGGTGGACCAGGCGGTTGAACACGTCGTTGTAGGTGTGGACGGCGAAGGCCGTGCGCACGACGTCACCGGTCTTCTCGCGCACGTTCTCGGGTCGGCGCTGGGCGAAGATCTTGGGCACCTCGCTCTTCATCACGCCGACCTCGTCCTGGTCGAACCAGTTCGGCAGGAACAGGTAGCCCAGTTCGTTGAACTCCTCGAGCTGCTCCTTGGTCAGGTGCATCGTCTCTCTCCCTTTCCCGATTATTGCGCGGCCGCCGACGTGTCGGCGATCCAGGTGGACAGTTCCTCGGCGGCGCGGCCGGCATGGTCGCGCGACAGCCGGTCGGCGAGGTCGGCGTCGCCCCCGGCGATCGCGCCGAGGATCGCCTCGTGCTCGCGCCAGATCCGGTCGAGCGACGACCGGCTGCTCAGGCTCTGGCCCATCAGCCGCCTGATGTGCAGCCAGTGCAGGTCCAAGGTGCGCGCGATCATCGGATTGCCCGAGTGGTCGTAGACGAACTGGTGAAACGCGACATCGGCCGCGATCATCTTCGCCACATCGCGCGACGCCACGGCCGCGCGTCCCGCCGCGATCAGGCCGAGGCCGGCGCGCTTGGCCGCGGGATCGAGGCGACCGGCCGCCTGCCGCGCGGCGAGCCCGTCGAGCGCGCCGCGCACGGCATAGAGCTGGGCCACGAAGACAGGATCGAGCGGCGCCACGCGCACGCCGCGCCGGCCATGCTCGACCACGACGCCCTGGCGCTGCAGCAGGCCCAGCGCGACATGGATGGGCTGGCGCGACACGCCGAGCATTTCCGCCAGGCGTTCCTG
Organism: Rhodospirillales bacterium; assembly: GCA_016792605.1. Lineage (GTDB taxonomy): Bacteria > Pseudomonadota > Alphaproteobacteria > JAEULC01 > JAEULC01 > JAEULC01. The sequence goes on along the minus strand of JAEULC010000116.1, from coordinate 159 downwards.
GCGCAGCGGCTCGCCGGGCGGCAGGCGTCCGTCGCAGATCGCGTCGAAGATGGCGCCATGGACCCGCGCGACCAGGCTCTGCTGGTCCGCGACCGGCTCGATCGTCACGCTTCCTCCACCCATCCCTTATTATCGTATACTGTATACGATAACTGCCCG
>JAEULC010000088.1 GCA_016792605.1 Rhodospirillales bacterium | reverse complement strand
TCGCGGCCGCCGCGGTGATCACCTGGACGACGACGGTCGCCGAACTCAGCGCCTCGGTCGTCGTGTACTCGGCGGGGCTGGAGACGGCCCCGATCCAGATATTCCGCTTGATTGACACCGGGCTTACCGGTCGCGCCTCCGCCTATGGCCTGGCCCTCGTGGTCATGATCATCGCCCCGATCGTTGTCGCGACCCGCTTCTTCAAGATCGACCTGTTCCAGTCGCGCTAGGACAATCCAAGAGATTACCAGGAGGAGAAAGTCATGCGATCGAACCTATTCAAGGCCATATTGCTCGGAGGCGTATTGCTCTCTGGCGTGGCGGCAGCGCAGGCGCCGAGCGGGGATGTCAGCCTCTACACCAGCAACAACGCGGAAGCCGTGCAGGCTGTTGTCGATATTGCCAAGAAGCGGCTGCCGCAGGTGAAGATCGGCGCCGTCACGGGCGGCAGCGCGACTCTGCTGAAGCGCATCGAAGCCGAGATCGCGGCGCCCAAGGCGGATATCTTCTGGAGTTCCAGCCCCAACGTTCTGGGTGGCTTCAAGCAGCTCTATGCCGCCTATGACTCGCCCGAGAGCAAGGCCGTGCCGGCAAACTACGTGGAGCCCGGCAAACTTTGGACCGCGTGCAACATCCATGTCGTCGTAATGATGGTGAACACCAAGCAGCTTGCCGGCCTGCCGGCGCCCAAGACCTGGAAGGACCTCGCCGACCCGCGCTGGAAGGGCAAGATTATCGTGGCCGATCCGAACTCCTCGTCGACGGCCTATACGGTGTTGTGGGGCGCCAGCAAGGTGCTCGACGCCGAAGGCTTCAAGATCCTGGCGAAGAACGTGACAGTGTCGCGCAATGCCAGCGCTGTGCTGAACTCGGTCGCCCAGGGCGAATACGCGATCGGACTGACCTTCGAATCGAACGCCTATGCTTATGTTGCCGGCGGCCAGAAGGAGATCAAGCTGGTCTACGCCGAGGACGGCACCTTCGTCACCGACGAGGCGGTCGTGCTGGTGAAGAATGCACCGAATGCCGTCGCGGCGCGCGCGCTCTACGACACGCTGCTGTCGAAGGAAATGCAGATCGAGCTCCTGGAGCGCGCCTTCCGCAGGCCAAGCCGGACGGACATCGACGTCAGCAAGCACGTCGAGCTGCCGGACATCAAGAGCATCAAGGTGTTTCCGATCGACGAGCAGGAGTCGCAGGCCAAGCGCAACGACTTCCTGGCGCAGTGGGCGCAGCTTACGGCAAATTGACCGGAGCTGAGCGCGGCCGGCGGGGACGCTTGCCCCGCCGGCGTCTAGCGAGGATGAAAGCGTGAGTCGTCGCCGAGCCATTTTTGTCTGCTGCGATGGTCTTGGCCGGGACTGGGTGAATGAGCGCGATACGCCCGGCCTGGCAACGCGGGCTCGGGCGGGTCTCTGGTGCGCCGACCATCGCGCCGTTTTCCCGTCCGTCACGCGCGTTTCCGCCGCATCGATCGCCACGGGGTGCCATCCGCGCCGCCACGGCCTGCACGGCAACCGCATGGGACTGATCACGGGTGGGCGCATTGTGGTGCACGACGTCGGCCGTCCGGATTTTCGCGGGCTCATGCGGGCGGTTACCGGGCGAACGCTGCAGGTGCCGACATTGGCGCAGCGCGTCGCCGGTCGCGGCGGCTTCATGGCCTTCTCCAACGTGTCGCCCGGCGCCGCCTATTTTCTCGATCCCGACCATTTCGGTCATGTCTACCATCGCGCTGGCTCCTTTGCGCCCGGCGGTGCGCCGATCGATGGCGAAGGAGCGCTTGCCGTCACGCATGATCGCGCCGGCGACTGGGCGATGACACAGCGGTTCTGCCGCGAAGTCATCGAGGCGCACAAGCCGGCCGCGGCCGTTCTGTGGCTGTCCGATCCCGACCTGACGATGCACCGCGAGCCGCTCGGCTCTCCTGCGCACCGGGAGGCGCTGCGCGGCGCCGAGCGTTGCGTCGATCTTGTATATCGGGCCGTCGAACGCCAGCGAGCGGCGGGCGAAGACATCTTGCAGTTGATCGGGTCCGATCACGGGCACGAGTCGGTCGGTGCGGCGATCGATATCGAGGCATGGCTGGCCGAGCGTGGGCTCGGCGCGTTGCTGCACAATGGGGCGATCGCCGTAGCCGGCCAAGGCACGTCGGCGCTGCTCTATGCGACCGAAGAGGGCCGTATTGCGCTTTACGGCATTCTCGATGTCTTGGCCGCCGAACCCTGGGCCGACGGCGTCATCACCGCCGACGGACTTTCCGAGCGCGGCCACGGCGCGGTCCAGGGCGTCGTTGCGGCCGTGAACATGGCGCGCGATGCGCGACCGAACGCCTTTGGCGTCGGCGGTCATCGTTGGACGGTGGTGGAGGGGGGCAAGACGCCTTCGATCGGCGTCGGTCAACATGGTGGGTGGGGACCGGATGAAACTCGCCCTTTCCTGGTCCTCGACCACCCCAAGATCGGGCCCGGCATCGTCTCGCGACCGACCAGCATCGTCGACATCGCTCCAACCATCTTGCGGCACCTGGGCTTGTCCACCGAGGCTATCGACGGAACGTCGCTCTAGGCGCTGCTCAGTCCGTCCGGTCGTGCCGATGCTCGAAAGGCGTCCTGCGCGCTATAGCGTGGTGCAAACCTCGATGCAGGTCGCGTCGCCGGCGGCCCTGGCGATGGGTCCCTGGGGAATGCCGATCCGCCGATGCGGTCGGCGGCGGCGGGCCGCGTCGCTCCACACTACCCGGTCACCGATCTTGACCGCGATCGGGATCGGCGCGCCGGTGGTCCGCACCCGCAGGCTGAAGGGGATGGCGGGCAGCCGTCCGTCGTCCGTCGTCCAGCGCTGAGGGACGACATAGTCGAAATCGGGCGCGGCCTCGACAGGCCGGCTCGCCGCGCACCAGGCGGTAGCGCTGCCGCCGAGATAGGCGGCCACGCAGGTCCCAACGCGCGCACCCTCGATCGCGGAGAACCCGCTACTCTCTACCGCGCGCAGCACATTGCCGGCGGCGAAGACGCCCGGCATGTCGGTGCGTCCGTGCTGGTCGACGACCGGCCCGCGCGTCCGCGGGTCGATCGCGATTCCGCTCGCCTGGGCCAGCACCGAGTCGGGAATGAAGTCGCCGGAGAAGACCACGCTGTCGCATGGGATGCGCGCAGGGCCAGACGGGCCATCGATCTCGATCCCCTCGACTTGGCGGCCGCCCAGGATGTTGACCACTCGCGTGCCGACATGGATCGGGATGCGCGCGGCATGGCGCACGATCGCCGCCAGGGCGGCATAGCTGGCGACGCGCTCGTCCGGCTCAACCATCGCGACGACGCGCTGCCCGGCGTGTCGCGCAGTCAGCAGCACCGAGAAAGCGACATGCTCGGTGCCGACCACCGCCAGGCGTCGGCCGGGAACCGGCACGCCGCGCGCCACCATCTGCTGCAGTTGGCCCGTGGTCATCACGCCGCGTTCGGGGCGGGAGCCGGGGACGAGGCGGGCGGCTCGGGGGCGTTCGCGGATTCCGGTCGCCACGATCACCGCGCGCGGATGCAATGTTATAACACCGCATTCCGGCCCCAGCAGGTCGACGGCGGGGCCTGGTCGGATCGCCGTCGCCGTGGTGCGGGCCAGGAGCCTCAAGGAGGGGTGCTGGATCGCGCCGAGCAGGCGGCGGGTGAAAGCGGGGCCCGTCTCCAGACGATGCGTGTAACCCCAGCCAAAGCCCAAGTGGCGGCAGTACTGCGGCAGGCCGCCGGGCGTCTCGTCGCGGTCCACGACCAGGATCGACCCGACCCCGGTGTTCACGAGGGCGTGTGCTGCGGCCAGGCCCGCCGGCCCGGCGCCGATCACCAGGCAGTCCGGGTCACTCGGCGGCATGACGCGGTTCAGGTGAAAGGCTGCGATCCAGCATCGCGGTTACCCGCGCGCCGCAGAAGAATCCCTGGCACCGGCCGAACATCGCCCGGGTGCGGCGCTTCAGCGCCTTCAGCGAGCGCGGCGGCAGGGGCGAGGCCAGCGCGTCCTCGATCTCGCCGTGGCTGACCTGTTCGCAATGACAGATCACCTCGCCATAGCGTGCGTCGCGGCCGACACAGGTCGGGTCGCGCGCAGGCCGCGGGCCGCGTTCCCAGAGCGCCGGAACGCGAATAGAGACGATCTCGGCCTTCTGGTCGGCGCGGACCAGACCGTCCATCGCCTGGGCGACGATGTACTCGGCGATGCCCAGGGCGGCGGAAAGCCCGGTCGAGCGGATGCCCGCCACGGTGATCCAGCGCTTGTCGCCGCGCACGACGATCCGGTACTCGGGCCGATCGGAGCCAGGGCGCAGGCCGCAATAGGTCGTGGTGATCTCGTGCGCCAGCAAGCCGGGCAGGGTGCGCTTCGCGGCGGCCTGCAGCGCAGCGAGCCCCTCCGTCGTGCAGCGCCAGTCGTCGGGATCGTCGACCTGTTCGGCGGTCGGTCCCACCAGGATGTTGCCGAAGACGGTTGGCGTCAGCAGGATGCCGCGGCCGAGCGAGTTCGCCACGGGCTTCAGGATCACGTCGAGCAGGCCGCGCGCCGACTTGTCGAACACGATGAACTCGCCGCGCCGCGGCTTGATCTTGATCTCGTGGTTGCCGCCCAGCGCGTCGACCCGGTCGCCATAGAGCCCGCCGCAGTTGATCGCCAGGCTGGCGACGAACTCGCCGCCGGGTGTCGCCAGATGCCACTGTCGGTCTTCGAAGTGCGCGCCGGTGACCGGTGTCGAGCAGCGGATATCGACGCCGTTGGCCAGCGCATCGAGCGCGTAGGCAAGGGGAGTCGAAAAGGGGTCGACGATCGCCTCCTCCGCCTCCCAGACCGCCGCCACGGCGCCGGGCGCCAGGGCCGGGATGCGGCGATAGATCGCGTCGGGCCCCACCAGTTCGGCTTCGTGGAACCCATCGGCGATCATCGCGAGCTGCATCGCGCGCACGGTTTCGGCCTCGGTCTCGTTCCAGGCGATGGTCAGGCTGCCAAGATTCTCGATCGGCAGGCCGAGGGACGGGGCCTCGGCCCGGTAGAGCGCGTGTCCGCGCTTGACGAGTTGCTGCTCCAGCGTGCCGGATGGCGTGTCGGAGGCGGTCGACAACACCGCCGAATTGCCCTTGCTGGCGCCATTGCCGATGTCGGTGTCGGCCTCCAGCACCACGACCTTCAGCCGGTAGCGCGAGAACGCGCGCGCGATGGCGCAGCCGACGACGCCGGCGCCGATGATCGCGACGTCGTAGGCGCCGGTCATGCGGTCGCCCGGTCGAACAGGGACCAGCAGAGCGCGCGATAATCCGCCAGGTCGCCCTTAACGCCAACATGGTGCGCCTGCGACTCGCACCACAGCACCTCGCGCGCCGCCAGCACCGGGCGCAGCGCCTGGATTGTCGCCATCCCCGCACCGCCATGCCGGTCGACCAGCAGCGTTGCTTGCCGCGCGTCGAGCTCGAACAGCACGATGACCTGGGCCAGGTCCACGGCCGGATCGCCGCGACCGGCATACTCCCAGTCGATGATGTAGGCGCGTTCGCCCCCTCTGTGCTCTAGGGTGACGATCACGTTCTCGGCGATGAGATCGGCATGGATCAGGCTGGACGCGCGGAGCGCCGGGGCGCGGTCGAGCGCGTCCAGCAGCCGCTGGCGCTTCCCGACGTCCATCGCGCTTGGCGGCAGACCGTCGAGATATCCACGGCAGATCGCCGCCGGGTCGAAGGCGTTGAGCTCGGGCGGAATGGGCGTCGCGTGGATGCGCTTGAGCGCGTCGGCGATCAGGAGCAGATCCGCGTCGCTGGTCGGCTCGTCATGGCGCAGCGTGCGGCCGTCGATGAAATCGGTGATCAGGATGCCGTTGCCGGCATGGATCAGGCGCGGGGCGACGCCGGCCTCGGCGGCGAGGCGATAGGCGCGCGCTTCGTTGGTCCGCTGCAGGAAGTGGTGCGGCAGGTCGACGCCGACACGCGCGAAGTAGGCGCGCCCGCCATCCTCGACGCGGAAGTTCTGGTTCGTGCGCCCGCCGCCGCACGGCTCGATCCGCGGGACGCCGGTCCAGATGTCAAGCGCGCGCAGCCTTTCGTCCGCCGGCTGGCTGGCTTGCGGCAGGTCAGCCATGGCGGTTGGGCCGCTGCGGCGCGCGGCGCGCCTCGACAATCTTGATCTGATGCTGCGCCAGGCTCTGGCGCACATCAGGCGGCATTCGGTCGGTTACGACGCCGTCGATGTTGGCGGCGGGCACGGCGGTGATCCGCGCGCTGGCGGAGAACTTCGGGTGGATCGCCAGCGCGATGGCGCGCTTCGCCCGGGCGCGCATGCGGCGCGCGACGGCGGCATCGTCGGCATGCATGAAGCTCATCCCCTCGGCTGCGCCAAAGGCGTCACAGGACAGCAGCGCCAGATCGGCGTTGAACTGGTCGATCATCGCCTCGGCGAACTGGCCGCCGGTGGCGAGCGAGGTCGAGCGCACGAAGCCACCGAGCAGGCAGACCGTGATGCGCGGGTTGGCGACCAGCACATGCGCGATATTGACCGCCGAGGTGACGACGAACAGCTCGATCTCGCTGGTCGCCAGTTCCTGTGCCAGCGCCATGACGGTCGAGCCGTCGTTGAGGAAGAGCGTGTTTCCGGGCTCGATCAGCGCCATCGCCGCCTGGGCGACCGCCGCCTTTTCCTCGACATAGCGCTGCGCGCGCACGGCAAGCGCTTCTTCCGCCGGTCGGGTGGAGCGCACCGCCGCGCCGCCATAGCTGCGTTCCAGCAGGCCTTCGCGGCTCAGCGCCTCTAGATCGCGCCGCACCGTGGCGGCCGAGGCGCCCAGCACCTGGCTCAGCTCCGCCACCGACACGCTGCCGCGCACGGCAAGTTCGCGGCGCAGCGCGCGGCGGCGCGCGATCGGGTTTCGCCCTGGGGCGGTTTGCACATCGCTCATCGATCGGTCCGTTTGCAAAGGCGTGCCGCCTTCCTAGGCGATCCTGATTGTCGACGCATTGTGATCATTAATGAACATAAAAAGACACTAGACAATCATTTTTATGATCGATAGCGTTCGTCTGGCGTGTTCTGGGGCGTAGACGGCGCAGGCCGTCGAGACGGGGGAGAAGGCCATGGGCGGCGATTCCAATCGCATCGGTCGTGCTGGTCTGCGGGTCGCGCTAGCCGCGGCGCTGGTGAGCGCAAGCGGCGCCGCCTGGGCGGCAAGCTGCCCGAGCGTCGCGGACCCGAAAGGCGTGAAGACCGCCTTCCCGCAACAGGCCGAACTCGCCGAGATCGAGGATGCGCTCAAGAAGAAGTTGGCCTTTGCCGAGAACCCGCTCTTCGCCGACCGCGTGAAGGCGGGCCAGTTGCCGGCGGTGCAGCAGCGCCTGCCTGCCGAGCCGCTGGTGGTGCTGCCCTACGAGGGCTGCGGCAAGTATGGCGGCACGTTGCGCGGCCTGTCGCGCGCGCTCGAGTCTGGCACCTCGGAGATCCTGAGCTGGCGTCAGGTGAACATGGTGCGGCTATCCGACGACCTAAGGACCATCGTGCCGAACGTCGCCAAGTCCTGGACCTGGAGCGATGACCGCAAGCAGATCACCTTCGTACTGCGCAAGGGCCATCGCTGGTCGGATGGCCGGCCCTTCACCGCCGACGACGTGGTGTTCTATTTCGACGACATTATCAAGAACAAGGAGCTGCACCCCAACGTGCCGTCGCCCTGGGCGATCGGCGGCAAGGCGGTCGAGGTCGAGAAGATCGACGACGTGACGGTGAAGTTGAGTTTCGCAGCGCCGTTTCCCGGCCTGCTCCACTACTTGGCCACCGGCGGCTCGTTCTTCGAGATGTTCGCGCCGAAACACTACTACGTCGCTTATCACCCCAAGTACAATCCGAAGGCGGACGAAGAGGCGAAGGCTGCAAACGCCGAAAACTGGGTCAAGCGCTTCAAGCAGGTCTGGGACAAGTGGAAGGACGCGGAGACGATCAATCCCGCCGCACTGAAGCGTCCGACGCTGGAAAGCCACATTCTGGAGTCGGAGACCAACACCCAGCGGCGCAACTTCATCGCCAACCCGTATTACTTCAAGGTCGACAGCGCCGGGAACCAGCTTCCGTATATCGACCGGCAGAACGAGCGCTTCCTGAACAAGGAAGTCGCGATGCTGGCGATCCTGAACGGCGAGGTCGACCAGAAGGCGCAGGGCGTCGATCTAGAGAATTACCCGCTGCTCAAGGAGAACGAGGGAAAGGGCGGCTACAAACTGACCATGCCGCCGGGGCAGGCGGGTGATCCGATCGCCTTCAACATCACCCATACCGACCCCGTCTTGCGTCAGATATTTGGCGACGTGCGCTTCCGCCAAGCGATGTCGCTGGCGCTTAACCGCAGCGAAATGAACGAGACGCTGTGGTTCGGCCTCGGCCGGCCGCAGCAAGCCGTGCCGCTGGGCGTGCCTTTCGTGACCGACGCCGACCGCGACTACATGATCCAGTACGACCCGAAGAAGGCGAACGCGTTGCTCGACGAAATGGGCCTGAAGCGCGGCGCGGGCAACATGAGGATGCGGCCCGACGGTAAGCCGCTGACCATCCTCTGGGAGTACACTTCGCAGTTCGCCTCGCCGGGCTACGTCCAACTCGTGCAGGGCTACTGGCGCGCGCTGGGCATCGAGGTGAACCTGAAGGAGATCACCACGGCGCTGACCCGGCAGAAGGCGCTGGCCGGCGACGCCGACATCAACATGGAATGGGATATCCCGTTCGAGCCGAACCTGATCAGCCAGGTCGAGCTCTATACGCCGCCATACCGCGCCGCATCGCCGCTGTTCGGTGCCGCGTGGCGCGAGTGGCACACGAGCAAAGGCGCCAAGGGCGAGGAGCCGCCGGCCTGGGCCAAGCGCCTCTACGCGCTGGAGGAGGAGTGGCGCACGATCGTGCCCGGTAGCCCACGCTACTTGGAAATCGGCCGCGAGATGGTGCGGATCAACCAAGACAACATGACGATCATCGGCACAGTCGCGAATCTGCCGGGGCCGACCGTAGTATCGAAGAAGCTGGCCAACGTGCGCGACTGGACGGTGCAGCACTACAACTACGCCCGCACCTACCCCTTCCGCGCCGACCAGTGGTACTACAAGAACTAGGCGACCCCAGGTGATCCGCGCCCTGCTGCAGCGTCTGCTCTACATGGTGTTGACGCTATGGCTGGTGTCGATCGTCGCCTATGTGGTGATTCAGCTTCCGCCGGGTGACTACGCGGAAGCCTATGTTACCGGCAAGCAGCAGTCCGGCGCCGCGTTCAGCGAGGACGAGGTGCAGAACATGCGTCGCATGCTCGGCATCGACCGGCCGTGGTACGAGCAGTACCTGTCGTGGCTTGGCGGGATCGTGCTGCGCGGCGATTTCGGCTACTCCTTCGAGTGGCGTCGCCCGGTGACCGAGGTGATCGGCGAACGCCTGCCGCTGACCTTGATGCTGGCCTTCCTGACGCTCGCTTTCATGTACGCGGTATCGCTGCCCATCGGCATCTACTCCGCCGTGCGCCAGTATTCGATGACCGATCACGTGTTCTCGCTCGTTGGCTATATCGGCCTGGCGACACCGAACTTCCTGCTCGCTCTGGCGCTGATGTATATGGCCCAGCAGTATTTCGGGCAGAGCGCGGGAGGGCTGTTCTCGCCAGAGTTCGTCGAGGCGCCGTGGAGCTGGGCCCGGTTCTGGGACCTGCTGGCGCATCTCTGGATTCCCGTTGTCGTGCTGGGCACCGCCGGGACGGCGAACCTGATCCGCTCGATGCGCGCGCTGATGCTCGACGAGCTCGGCAAGATGTACGTCGTCGCCGCCCGCGCCTCGGGCCTGTCGCCGATGCGCCTGCTGCTGAAATACCCCGTGCGGATGGCGCTGAACCCGATCGTGGCCACGCTGGGCTGGCGGCTGACCTTCGTCATCTCGGGCGCGCCGATTATCGGCGTGGTGATGGCGCTGCCCGACACCGGGCCGCTGTTCCTGCACGCGCTCTTGAACCAGGACATGCAGCTCGCCGGCGCGATGGTGTTCATCTATTGCGGCCTGACCATCCTCGGCACGTTCGTCTCGGACCTGCTGCTGGTCCTGGTCGACCCGCGCGTGAAGATGGCCTGAGACACGCGATGGTCGCCAGCGTTCAGCCCCTGCCGTCCCGGATCAAGCGCCCCGACGTCGCGTCGCAGTGGCAGCTCATGTGGTGGCGCTTCCGTCGACATCACATGGCGGTGCTGGGCATGGCCATGCTGGCGGCTTTCGCCTTCGTCGCCATCTTCGCCGAGTTCCTGGCGCCCTACGATCCGGCCAAGCGCAACCCGCGCTACCTGGCCGGCGCGCCGACGCCGGTGCATTTCTTCGACAGCCAGGGCAGCTTCCACGCGACGCCCTTCGTCTATGCCCGCACGGCAAAGCGCGATCCGGTGACGCTGCGCCAGGTGCCGGCGGTGGACGAAGGGCGGCAATGGCCGGTGCGCTTTTTCGTACGCGGCGACACTTATTCCTTCTTCGGCCTGTTCGAGAGCGACTTGCACCTGTTCGGTACCTCCGACGGCTTCGTGCACCTGTTCGGCACCGACCATCTGGGCCGCGACATGTTCAGCCGCACGATGTACGCGACCCGGGTGTCGCTGTCGGTGGCGCTGGTCGGCGTGACGGTCTCGTTTATCCTGGGCGCGATCATCGGCGGGGTGGCGGGGTATTTCGGCGGCGCGATCGACATGTTCGTGATGCGCCTCATCGAGTTCATCCGCTCGGTGCCGACCCTCCCGCTGTGGCTGGCGCTGACGGCCGCTCTGCCGCGCGACTGGACCTCGCTGCAGATCTACGTCGCCGTCACCACCATCCTGGGCCTGCTCGGCTGGACCCATCTCGCCCGGACCGTGCGCAGTAAGCTCCTGGCGCTGCGCGAGGAGGATTTCGTCATCGCGGCGAAGCTCGCGGGCTGTACCGATGCGCGGCTTATCGGCCGCCACCTGCTGCCGTCCTTCCTCAGCTACCTGATCGTCGACCTGACAATCTCCTTCCCCGAGGTGCTGCTGGCCGAAACGGCGCTGAGCTTCCTCGGCCTCGGCCTGCGCGAGCCGATCGAGAGCTGGGGCGTGCTGCTCTACGCGGCTCAGAACATCCGCTCGATCGCGCACATGCCGTGGCTGTTGATCCCCGGCCTGTTCGTGATCGTCTCGGCGCTGGCCTTCAACTTTGTCGGCGACGGCATGCGCGACGCTGCGGACCCCTACGCCAAATGATCGCGCCGGCGCCGCCCTTGCTCGAAATCGACGACCTGCGGGTGCAGCTCCGGGTCGAGGGCGGGGCCGTACCGGTGATCGGCGGCGTGTCGCTGTCGATCCGGCCGGGCGAGGTGCTGGCCCTGGTCGGCGAGAGCGGTTCTGGCAAGAGCGTGACCGCCCAATCCATCCTGCGGCTCCTGCCGCGGACCATGCCGATCGCCGGCGGCAAGATCTTGTTCCGCGAGCGGCCGGACGCCGCCCCGGTCGACCTGGCGGCCATCGAACCGGACGGGGCGGCGATCCAGGCGATCCGCGGCAACCGCATCGCCATGATCTTCCAGGAGCCGATGAGTTCCTTCTCCCCGGTCCATTCCATCGGCAGCCAGATCGGCGACGTGCTGCGGCTGCATCGGCGGCTGGAGGGGGCGGCGCTACGGAAGGCCATGGCGGACCTCCTCGACAAGGTCGGCATTCCCAACCCGGCGCGCGCCATCGACCGCTTCCCGCACGAATTCTCGGGCGGCATGCGCCAGCGCGCGATGATCGCCAAGGCGCTGGCCTGCAACCCCGCGCTACTGATCGCCGACGAGCCGACCACGGCGCTCGACGTCACCATCCAGGCCCAAATTCTGGACCTCATCCGGAATCTGAAGACCGAGCTGGGGATGGCGGTGATCTTCATCACCCACGACCTCGGCATCGTTGCGCAAATGGCTGATTCCGTTGCAATCATGTACACGGGGCGCATTGTCGAGCACGGCCCCGTGCGGGCGATCTTTCGCAACCCGCAGCACCCCTATACCGCCGACTTGCTGCGCGCCGTGCCACGCCTCGGCGGCCTGGGCGTCTGGCGCAGCCTGAAGCCGATCCAGGGCTCGGTGCCGAACCTCTACGCCATGCCGCAGGGCTGCAGCTTCCACCCGCGCTGCGCGTCTTTCATGCCCGGCCGCTGCGACGCGGCGGCACCGGCGCTCTACCTCGCAGGCCCGGGCCACGAGGTGCGCTGCTTCCTGCGCGAGCCCGCGCGGCTGGGGCTGGCGTCGTGACCGATCTGGCGACTGATCTGGTGGCCGTCGAGGACCTGCAGGTCCATTTCCCGATGCGCAAGGGCGCGTTCCGCCGGCGGATCGTCGCCAACGTGCGCGCGGTCGACGGGGTGAGCCTGACCATCGCCCGCGGCGAGACGCTGGGGCTGGTCGGCGAGAGCGGGTCGGGCAAGACCACGCTCGGCCGGGCGATCCTTCGGGTCGTCGAGCCGACCGCCGGCCAGGTGCGCATGCGGCGCGGCGACGCCATGGTCGACCTGCGCGGCCTCGACCGGAAGGCGATGCGGCGCATGTGGCGGCACATGCAGCTCATCTTCCAGGACCCCTACGCCTCGCTGAACGCGCGGATGACGGTGCGCGACATCATCGGCGAGCCGCTGCTGGCCAACGGCCTGGCCAAGGGTTCCGAACTGCTGGACCGCGTGATCGACATCATCCGCAAGGTGGGCCTCAACACCGAGCATCTGAGCCGCTACCCGCACGCCTTCAGCGGCGGCCAGCGCCAGCGCATCGCCATCGCCCGCGCCCTGGTGATGCAGCCCGAGTTCATCGTCTGCGACGAGCCGGTCTCGGCGCTCGACGTGTCGATCCAGGCGCAGATCCTGAACCTCTTGAAGGAACTCCAGGAAGAGCTAGGCCTGACCTACCTGTTCATCGCCCACGACTTGGCCGCCGTGTCCTATGTCAGCGACCGCGTGGCGGTGATGTATCTGGGCCAGATCGTCGAGCTGGCGCCGACCGAGCAGCTCTACTACACGCCGCGCCACCCCTATACCGAAGCGCTGATGTCGGCGATCCCGGTCGCCGATCCGGAGCAGGTGATGCGGCCGGTGCTGCTGACGGGCGAGCGGCCCGACCCCGCCAATCCGCCGACGGGATGCCGCTTCCATACCCGCTGCCGATACGCCGATGCGACCTGCAAGACGCTGATGCCGGCGCTGACCGAACTCGCGCCCGGCCACCATGTCGCCTGCCACCATGCCGCGCGCCTGACGCTACAGGGCGCCGCGTCGCAACCGGGTTTCGTGGCAGACTCCGTCGCCGCCTCCCAAACCGCCTGACGCAATACGCCTGACAACGGATCCCGCATGTACAATGTCCTGCTGATCACCGCCGACCAGTGGCGCGCCGAATGCCTGTCCTCGCTCGGCCATCCCACGGTCAAGACGCCGCATCTCGACGCGCTCGCCAGGGAGGGCGTGACGTTCACGCGGCACTACACCCAGTGCGTGCCCTGCGGCCCCAGCCGCACCTCGCTATTGACCGGCATGTACATGATGAACCACCGCTCGCTGCGCAACGGCACGCCGCTCGACGCGCGGTTCACGTCGCTGGCGCTGGAGATGCGCAAGCTCGGCTACGACCCGGCGCTGATCGGCTACACCGACACCAGCCTCGATCCGCGCGGCCGTCCCGACAAGGATCCCATGCTGCATACCTACGCCGGCACCATGCCGGGCTTCACCCAGCTCGTGCCGGGCAGCGAAGGCGACAAG
>JAEULC010000038.1 GCA_016792605.1 Rhodospirillales bacterium | reverse complement strand
TCGGCCAGCGCGCCGGAGACGGTGGCGGTCGTGGCGCTCTTGTCGGGCGCGCCCTGCGCCATCCACGCCTCGAGCATGCGCCGCGTGTCGCAGGCCATCTGGCGCGCCTGGTCCTCGGTGAGGTCGGCGTAGAGCCCGGGCTTCAGCGCCGGCGCCTCTTCGATGTTGGTTTCGCCGCAATGCGGGCAGCCGATCTGGCCCTTGGCGGCCTGGGCGACGAACGTGTCCTGGTCCTGGAACCAGGCGTCGAAATAGTCGCCGTGCAGGCATTTCAGTTGCAGGCGGATCATGGCTTCGTGCCTTTCTAGGCCCGCGTTCTTGCGGTGCTTCCCCTGGGGCTCTGTGATAAAGCCATGATCGTGAACAGAGGCTTAACGCGCAGTGACGGCGCGCACCCGGCAACCGCTTTCACGGCGGATTTTCGGGGCTTTTAGCGGCTTGGTTGAGCGCGGGGAGGGGCAATTGGGGGATTCCGGGAAACAGGCGCCGGAGGGACATCAGGCCGTCCTCGCGCCCTCGGCCTGGGTTGCCCGGTTCGTTCCCGCAGCCGCCGCGGGCGGCACCGGATTGGACCTGGCCTGCGGCGGCGGTCGGCACGCGCGATTGCTGCTCGACCGCGGCTGGCGCGTGACGGCGGTGGACCGCGACGTCCGGGGCGTCGCCGACCTCCGGGACGACCCCCGGGCGGAGATCCTGGAGGCCGATCTCGAGGGCGCCCCCTGGCCGCTCCTGGACGATGGCGGGCGCGATCGGTCCTTCGGCGCGGTCGTCGTCACCAACTATCTCTGGCGGCCGCTGCTGCCCCGGATCGTCGCCGCCGTCGCGCCGGGCGGGATGCTGGTCTACGAGACCTTCGCGCGCGGCAACGAGCGCTTCGGCCGGCCGAGCAATCCCGATTTTCTCCTGGCCGACGGCGAGCTGCTCGACGCGGTGCGCGGCCGGCTCGCGGTGCTGGCCTATGAATGCCTGGAGGTCGCCGAGCCCAAGCCGGCGATGGTGCAGCGGATCGCGGCGGTCAATCGCCCTGCGGCTGCCTGAGCGCCGGGTCGCGGTGCCGGTCGGCGACGTGGTTGCCGGAGCGGTCGACCCCGTCGACCTCGTCGAGCGCGAGCAGCAGCGTGGCGACGCGATGGGCGGACGCGGTCCATTCCGCCAGGCGCGCGTAGTTGTCGGTGACCCAGCTGAATGCGCCATGCACCACGGCGAAGGCGGCGGCGGCCTGGACCACCTGGCCCAGGGTCATCGTGCCGGCAAGGTATTGCGGCGTGCAGAGCAGCAGGCCCACGACCGGCGACAGGATGGTGCTGCTGTGGGACACCAGCGTCGTGCGCATCAGCTGGTGGCACAGGTCGACCCAGCGCTGCAGCACCTGGGCAAGCGCGCGGCGGATCACGCTGCGGCCGTCCTCCCGGCCGTCCGGCAGCGCGGTGCCTTCGCCCTTCTCGCGCAGGTGCGAGCCGATCGAGCGCAGCTCGGCCTCGGTGCGCTTGTTCTCCTCCCACACATGGGGAAGATCGCGCGCCAGCACCAGCATCGACGTGGTGACCAGCAGGGAGTAGAGGACGACCGAGACGGTCAGGTAGCTGGGGACCGTCGCGGCGACGCCCCAGCGGCGGAGGTCGAGGTCGCCGCCCACGCTCGACAGCACGCCGATGAAGGTGACCGCGGTGATGATCGAGTTGAGCAGCCCCAGCACCAGGTCGATCGGCAGGTCGGTCGCCACCCGCGCGTCCTCGGCGATGCGGAACTCCGGGGTCTGGTGCTCGCCGGGAACGAAGCGAAGCTTGCGGTAGCGGTCGTCGGCGAGCCAGTCGTCGTAGAGCCGGTCGGTGAGCTGGGCGCGCCAGCGCCGCTGCATGGTCATGCGGCCCCACACCGAGAAGACCGCGAGCGCGATGCTGGACGCCGCGAGCGGCGCGAAGGACAGGACCTGGCGCCAGAGCTCGCCGGCGTTGCGGCGTTCGAGCGCGTCGAAGAAGTCGCGGTTCCAGTAGTTCAGCCGGTACTGCACCAGGATCTGCAGCAGCATGATGGCGACCAGCAGCGCCGCCAGCAGCCAGGCGCGCCACGCCGCCGCGCCGGTCCAGTAGCCGCGGGCGCTTTCCCAGTAGCGGGCCAGGAGGTGCCGCGTCGTCGCTGTGTGGTTCGGGGTGCCGGTCATCGGCCGATGTTCCAGACGAGCTTCCTCGGCGCTGTGCCAAGGCGATGGTAGATCGCTTGCGCCGCCTGCGCTAGACAGGGGGCGCCGCCGGGCCCGGGCCTGGGCGGCGCTGATGCGGTGTTCGTCCAGGCGCGCCATGACCCTTGCGACCCTGCTGATCTTCGCCGGCGTGTTCGGCGCCGCCGCGGCGTCGCCCGGGCCGACCGTGGCCGCGCTCGTCGCCCGCGTGCTGGCGCGCGGGCGCGGCGGCATCCTGCCGTTCTGCCTCGGCCTCGTCGCCGGCGACCTCCTGTGGCTCGCCGCCGCCGTGCTCGGCCTGGGCATGGTGGTGGCGCTGTTCCAGCCGGTGTTCGTGGCGCTGAAGTATCTCGGCGCCGCCTACCTTTTGTTCCTGGCCTGGAAGCTGTGGACGGCGCCAGCAACGTCAGCCGCGGATGCGGCACCGCCAAGAGGCGAGGGCGCGCGCCTGTTCCTGGGCGCGATCGCCGTGGTCTCGGGCAATCCCAAGACGATGCTGTTCTATTTCGCGCTGCTGCCGACGGTGCTGCCGCTCGGCCGCATCGCGCCGGCGGATTTCGCCGCGCTCGCGGCAGCGGTGGTGGTCGTCTATGGCGCGATCCTGGTCGGCTACGTGCTGGCGGCCGACCGCGCGCGCCGCGTCTTCACCAGCGCCCGCGCCCGCCGGCGGATCAACCGGGCGACCGGCGCGGTCATGGCCGGCGCCGCCGTGGCGGTCGCCAGCCGATCCTGACCGGGCCGGTCCTGACGGCTCCTCAGGCCGGCGCCAGGCCCGGCGGGAAGACCAGCTCGCAGGTGACGCCTTCGGCGCCCCAGTCGAAGCGCGCCTCGCCGCCGCCCATCGCGTCGCCGACGCTGCTGAGGATGATCGCGCTGCCGAGGCCGCCCTTGGCCGGGCGCTCGGCCGGCGGGCCGCCGCGCTCGCGCCAGCGAAGCGCCAGGCGCCCGTCGTCGAGCCGGCGCCAGTCGATCGCGACGCGGCCTTCGGGCACCGACAGCGCGCCGTACTTCACCGCGTTGGTGGCGAGTTCGTGCAGCGCCATCACCACGGGCTGCGCCGCGGCGGTCAGCGTCACCGCCGGGCCGCTCCAGCTCACGCGGTCCTCGGCGGCGCCGCCCTCGGCCGCGCCATGAATCGCCATCTCCTCGCGCACCAGTTTTTCCAGCGACACCACCTCGCTGGGGCTCTCGCGCAGCAGGCGTTGCAGGTTGGACAGCGCGGCGAAGCGGCTCAAGAGCTCGTCCTTCAGCGCCTTCACCGTGTCGGCGGTCGTCAGCCGCACCAGGCTCGACGCGATCGTCAGCACGTTCTTGATCCGGTGGTCGAGCTCCGCGGCGACGAGCTGCATCCGGTGCTCGGTCTGCTTGCGCTGGGTGATGTCGTTGAACACCACGGCAACGCGGTGCTGCGAGGGGTCGCCGATCGGGAAGGCGAAGACGTCGTACCAGCGCCCCAGCGCGGCGGCGCGGTTCTCGAACCGGATCGGCTCGCCCGTCTTCGCCACGCGGCCGTAGATCGCGAACCAGTGCTCCTCGTGATCCGGCCTGATCGAGCGCATCGTGCGCCCGACGGCGTCATCCAGCCCTGTCTGCCGCGCGAAGGCCGGGTTGACCTCGACGAAGCGGTAGTCGACCGCCCGCCCCGCGGCGTCGTAGACCATCTCGATGACACAGACCCCGTGGTCGATGGCGTTGACGATCGTGCTGTGAATCGTCGCGCTGCCGGAAGGGCTGGCCATGCAGAAAGGTTCCGTCGCGTTTCGGCGCAAGCCATGACAACGCGCCGGCGCCACGATGGTTCCGGCGGTAGAATAAGGCGCAAGTCGCGCAATCGCGGCGCTGGATATAGCGGGAAAGAGCGATATCGCGCGATTTATTTCTGCGATGCTGCCACGCTTGCGGCGGCGCGTCGTTGTCGGCAGGCTGATGCCACGATTTAGACTCAATCCGGCCATAGACGGGCCGGTACAGATGCGCCGTCCGGCGCGGCTGCGCGAGGGGCACAAGGCAGCAAATGAGGGATCTGGAATGCGTGCGGTGATGGCGTCTCTGCTGGCCAGGGGCATGCTGGCGATGGCAATCGTGGCGATGGGCGCGGCGATCGCGTCGCCGGGAGCGGCGGCCCAGGCGACGCCGGCGACGGTGAAGCCGGCGACCAAGCCCGCGACCAAGGCCCCGGCGGCGAAGGCCTCGGCGCCCGCCGCCAAGAAGGCGCCGGCGAAGGCAACGCCCCCTAAGGCGACCCCGGTCAAGGCGACTGCCGGTCCGGCCAAGCCAGCCGCCGCCAAGCCCGCCGCCAAGGCGGCCCCGCCGCGCTCGGTCGAGAAGAAGATCGGCGAGGTGGTGTCGGTCGACTATCCCGATGTCGCGGAGATCCGGCTCGACGGGCCGTGGCGCGAGCACGGCTATCCGCTGCGCCTGTGGATGACGAGCTATGTGCGCAAGGACAATGGCGAGCGCCGCCATCTTCTGTCGGTGCAGGTCACGCACCACGAGGAGGCGGCGCGCAACTATGTCCGCGCCACGCTGGCGAGCCCGCCCGAGATCGCGCTGACCCAGACCGCGCGGCCGAGCCTGCAATGCACGCGCAACCGCGACGGCACGCGCCAGTGCTTCCACACCGAGGCCTATGCGCTGGACCTCAGCGAGGACATGCTGACGCGGGCGCGCGCCGCCGGCACCACGATCACCCTGGCCGCCGATCCGGCCGCGACGTTCGAGGTGCCGCTCGACGCCGCCACGATCGACGCCCAGCTCAAGGCCTGCGAGGCGGTGACGCCGGTCGCCGTCGCGGCGGCGAAGAAGCAGTAGCGCGTGGCGTAGGCGCCGAGCAGAAGGCCCGACACCGCCAGCAGGGCCGCCACGGCGTAGGCCGTCAATCGATTCATGCGCGCCTCCTGCGCTCGTCGAGCGGGCGCGCCGGCCCTCACCCTCCCACGCTTTGGGTGCGGGTGGTTGAGGGCCGGCGCGCCGTGTCGATGACTCAGGCGAAGCCCGGCTCCAGGGGCGCGCGCGCGGCGGGCGGCTCGCCCTGGGCTGGCGCGCCAGCATGGAAGCTGCGGGTCTGCAGCATGTCCGCGCCTTCCTCGGCGATGGTCTGCATCAGCTCTTCCTTGCGCGCCTGCATGGCGGCGCCGAGCTCGTCGAGATCGACCGCCTCGTCCTTCTCCGCCGCCTTCTTCTTGCTCGCGGCCTTCTCGGCCGCATGGCGCGCCTGCGCGAACAGGCCTTCGCCCGGCTTTTCCTCTTCCTTCACGTGGTGCTCGATCTGCTCCTTGAGCACGGTGACCTTGGCGTCGAAGAAATCGTCGCCCGGCGATCCGGCCAGGATCTCGGCGATCAGCATCTTGGCGCCGTCATGCTCGACATAGGACTCGTCCAGCAGGTCGTCCTCCACCTTGCCGCGAACAGCGGGGTAGAAGATCTCCTCCTCGATGATGGTGTGGACGATGAGCTCGTGGCAGATCGTGGTCGCCAGCTCCTTCTTGCGCCCGTCGTCGCGCGCCTTCTCGAACTTCTCGAACAGTTCCTCGACCGCGCGGTGATCCGCCTTCAGCAGCGCGATCGCGTCCATCTTCTTCTCGGCCTTGGCCATGGCTTTGCCCTCACCCGGATTGCGTTGACGATGCCGGGTGAAACGAGGCGGACGGGGGTGGGTTCCCCGCGGGCGGGACGCGCCCGGCCCGGTCGCCGAATCCGCCTGCAACCGGCGATTGGTCTGCCGTCTCCGGGCACGCTAGAATGCGCGGGGCGCCTTTCCGGGACGGGTCATGGCCGTGCAGCGCGCATTCCTGCTGTCGATGGTGTTCGTCGCGTCGGCCCTGTCGCCGCGGGATGCAATGCCCCAGGCGACGGCGGACCGCCGCGCCGTCGCCCTGCAATGGGACGGGATCGCCGGGCCGGTGCCCGGTGTTCTGGACCTCGCGCCGGACGGGTCGGGGACGCTGCGGTTCCAGATGATGAAGCCCGAGCGGCTGTGCATCGGCACGATCTCGGTGATCGAGGGGCAGCGCAACGGCAGCTGGGCGCTCGCCTGCGGCGACGGCATGGCCGCGTCGGGCCGCTACCTGCGCCAGGACCGGCAGGCGCTGGGCGAGGGCAAAGGAACCGATACCGGCGGCCGCGCCGTTTCCTTCGCCGTTGGCGCGTCGCTGCTGCCGCCGGCCGGCGCCGCCAGGCCCGCGCCGCCCGTAGTCGAACCGCAGAATGCCGAGGCGAAGAAGCCCGAAGCGCGGAAGGAAGAACAGACAAGGCGTCCTGCCGCTGCCACTGTCGCGCCGCCGCGCGGGCAGGCCGGAACGACGGCGGATGCCCTGAACGAGGCGGAACTGCACAAGGCGCGCGAGCGGAACTGGGAAAGCGCTGTTCAGGGGGCGATTGCGCCGCCGCGTGCCCCTGCCGGCTCCGGTTCAACAAGGCCCGTGGGGCCGGACAATCAGCTTACGGCCACGGAATTGGATGGTGTAACTGCACAGTTCAAACCGTGCTGGAACCCAAATTTCGGTGGCCGCAACGCCGCGGGCCTCGTGGTCGAAATTGAGATCTACGCCAATCCTGATGGCACGATCGCGCAAGCGCGGCCGCGCCCGAACATCCGGCTGGCGTCGGATCCCTTCTACCAAAGCGCCGTGGACGCGGCGATGCGGGCGGTGCTGCGTCCGCAGTGCGGCGGGATCGGCGGCCGCCCCTTGCCGCTGCCGCGGGAGAAATACGAGCAGTGGAAGGCGTTCGTGCTGGTCTTCGACCCGAAGGCGATGCTGGGGGCGAAGGCGTCGGGCGCGC
>JAEULC010000030.1 GCA_016792605.1 Rhodospirillales bacterium | reverse complement strand
TCGCCTCCTGGCGTCCCCTACGGGATTCGAACCCGTGTCGCCGCCGTGAAAGGGCGGTGTCCTAGGCCTCTAGACGAAGGGGACGGTGCTCCGCTAAGCAGGGCGGCGCTTTAGGTACAGGGGGGGCGGGCGGAAATCAAGCCGCATCCCTCGTCCCTGCTCTCCCTTTGACTTCAAGAGGTTGGCCATGGCGGCTTCATCCCGCACCACGCCCCTGCCCGACGGCACGCCGATGCCCGTGTTCGGGCTCGGCACCTGGCGCATGGGCGAGAGCGCCCGGGCGCGGGCGGCCGAGGTGGCGGCGCTGAAGCTCGGCCTAGACCTCGGCGCGACGCTGATCGACACGGCGGAGATGTATGGCGAGGGAGGGGCCGAGGAGATCATCGCCGAGGCGGTCCAGGGCCGGCGCGACGGGCTGTTCCTCGTCAGCAAGGTCTATCCGCATAACGCGTCGCGCGCCGGCGTGGTCGCGGCCTGCGAGCGCAGCCTGAAGCGCCTCAAGACCGACCGGATCGAGCTCTATCTGCTGCACTGGTCGGGCTCGCATCCCTTCGCCGAGACGCTGGCCAGGTTCGAGCAGTTGGTGAAGGCAGGCAAGATCCGGCACTGGGGCGTCAGCAACTTCGACCACGGCGACATGGAGGAGGTGTGGGGGCTGAAGGGCGGGCCCAATGGCGGCGGCGGGGCCTGCGCGTCCGACCAAGTGCTCTACAACCTCACGCGCCGCGGACCCGAGTTCGACCTGATCCCCGCCGCACGCAAGCGCTCGATGCCGATCATGGCCTACTCGCCGCTGGAGCAGGGCCGCCTGACCCGCAAGCCGGGCCTCGAGGCGGTGGCGAAGCGCCATGGCGTCAGCATCTACCAGGTAGCGCTGGCCTGGACGCTGGCCCAGCCCGGCGTGATCGCGATCCCCAAGGCGACCAAGCCCGAGCATGTCCGCGAGAACATCGCCGCCCAGGACATCAAGCTGACGAAAGAAGACCTCGCCGCGATCGACCGCGACTTTCCGCCGCCGAAGAGCAAGACGTCGCTGGGGATGCTCTAGCCCGCGACGCGGGCGCCGTCCTCGATCGTGAACTGCACCCGCTCCTGGCCCTGCCAGGTGTCGAGCTTCACCGTGCCGGCGAGGTGCAGCGGCGCGCCCTGCGGCTGCAGGAGCGCCTTGCCGAGCGCGGACTCGGCGCTGCGGAACGCGATCGCCTGCAGCTTCGCGCCGTCGGTACCATGCAGCGTGCAGCGCACATGGCCGTTGCCGACCACGCTCGCCCATTGCACGCGCAGGTCCGGCATGGCGAAGACCGGGCGCGCATTGCCGGCGCCATAGGGCTCGAGCTTCGCCAGCGCCGCGGCCAGCGTGACATTGGCGCCGCCGGGCTGCAGCGACCCGTCGATCTCCACCGTCGCGCGCGGCGGGGCGCCGTCCGGCCCGCCCAGACGTTCGGCCATGAACGCCGTGAAGCGCGCGACCGCGTCGCCGGCGATGGTCCAGCCCGCCGCCATGACGTGGCCGCCGCCGTTCACCAGCAGGCCCGACTGGCGCGCGGCGATCACCGCCGTGCCCAGGTCGACGCCCGAGACCGAGCGGCCCGAGCCCTTGCCGATCCCGTCCGCGCCGATCGCCGTCACCAGCGCCGGGCGGCCGTAGCGGTCCTTGAGGCGGCTGGCGACGATGCCGATCACGCCGGGATGCCAGCCCTCGGCAAAGGCGTGGACCACGGGACCCGGATCGCCGCCGCTGTCGACCTGCCGGATCGCCGCGTCCAGCACCTGGCGCTCGATCTCCTGCCGCTCGCGGTTGAACTGGTCGAGCTTGGCCGCGATCTGCCGCGCCTCGGCCGGATCGTCGGTGACCAGCAGCCGCGCGCCCAGCCCCGCCTCGCCCACGCGGCCGCCGGCGTTGACCCGCGGCCCCAGCACGAAGCCCAGGTGATAGGCCTCGCAAGCCTGCTTGATGCCCGCCACGTCGGCCAGCGCCGCCAGCCCGACATTGCCGCGCCGTCCGATGACATCGAGCCCCTGGCGCACCAGCGCGCGGTTGACGCCGGTCAGCGGCACCACGTCGGCGACCGTGCCCAGCGCCACCAGGTCGAGCAGCTCCTTCAGGTCGGGCTCGGGCCGGCTCGCCGTGTACCACCCGGCCTGGCGCAGCGCGCGATTGACGCCGACCGCGAGCAGGAAGGCGACGCCGACCGCCGCGAGCTGGCGATGCGGCGAGGTCTCGTCGAGGCGATTGGGATCGACCACGGCCACGGCCGGCGGCAGGGCCAGCTCGCCGACATGGTGGTCGATCACCAGCACGTCCAGCCCCGCGTCCCGCGCGGCCAGCAGCGGCGCGTGCGCCGTGATGCCGCAATCCACGGTGATCGCCACGGCAACGCCCTGCTGCTTCAGTCCAAGCAGCGCCGGCGCGTTGGGGCCGTAGCCCTCCTTCATCCGGTCGGGAATGTAGACGACCAGCTCGCTGCCGATGCTGCGGAAGAACCGCGCCAGCAGCGCGGAGGACGTGGCCCCGTCCACGTCGTAGTCGCCGAAGACCGCGACCTTCTCGCCCTTCTGCACTGCGCGCGCCAGGCGCTCGATCGCCAGATCCATGTCTTTCAGATGCGACGGGTCGGGCAGCATCCGGCGCAGGGTCGGCTCGAGGAAGTTGTCGGCCTCGTCCAGCCCCACGCCGCGCCCGACCAGCACGCGGCACACCACGTCGGGCAGGTCGTAGCGCTGCGCCAGCGCCAGCGCCGTGCGGTCGTCGCCCGCGCGCTGACGCCACTGCCGGTCGGTCAGCGACCGTTCGACGTTAAGGAAGGCGGTCATCGCTATTGTCTGTCCCCCCTCCCCTTGCGGGAGGGGGGACCGAAGGGGGAGGCGCGGCCAACCTCATCCCAGCTTCTTGCGCTGGAAGTTGTGCGTGGTCTCGATCGTGCGCACCGTGCCGGTCTTGGAGCGCATGACCAGCGAGTGCGTCGAGGCGCCTTGCGCAAAACGACGCACGCCCTTCAGCATCGGCCCGTCGGTGACGCCGGTGCAGGCGAACATCACGTCGCCCGAGGCGAGGTCGAGCATCGAGTACTTGCGCGACAGGTCGGTGACGCCGAGCCGCTTGGCGCGGCCCTTCTCGTCGTCGTTGCGGAACAAGAGGCGGCCCTGCATCTGGCCGCCGATGCAGCGTAGCGCGGCTGCCGCCAGCACGCCCTCGGGCGCGCCGCCCGATCCCAGGTAGATGTCGACGCCGCTGCCCGGCGTGGCGGTGGCGATCACGCCCGAGACGTCGCCGTCCGAGATCAGTCGGATGCGCGCGCCGGCCTCGCGCACCTTGGCGATCAGCTCGGCGTGGCGCGGGCGGTCGAGGATGCAGGCGACGATGTCGCCCATCTCCATCTTCTTCGCCTTGGCCAGCGCGGTCAGGTTCGCCTTGGGCGAGTTGTCGATGTCGACCACGCCCTCGGGCAGGCCGCCGCCGACCGCGATCTTGTCCATGTAGACGTCGGGCGCGTTGAGGAACTTGCCGCGATCGGCGAAGGCGAGCACCGCGAGCGCATTCGCCCCGCCCTTGGCCGTGATCGTGGTGCCTTCCAGCGGGTCCAGCGCGATGTCGATCGCCGGCCCTTTGCCGGTGCCGACCTTCTCGCCGATATAGAGCATCGGCGCCTCGTCGCGCTCGCCCTCGCCGATCACCACCTCGCCCTGGATGTCGAGCGCGTTCAGTGCCACGCGCATGGCGTCGACGGCGGCCTGGTCGGCGGCCTTTTCGTCGCCGCGGCCCATCAGCTTCGACGCGGCCAGCGCCGCAGCCTCGGTGACGCGCACCGCCTCGAGCGCCAGGTTGCGGTCGCTGATCGTGTTCGCGTTGGCGGCGGTTTCTGCTTTTGCTTTGGCCAAGATATCAGCCCTCCGGTTGCTCGATGCGGATAACGCGCGGCGGTTCGATGACGGCTTCCAGTTCCTGGATTCTGGCGAGCGCGCGGAACATCGCCGCCTCCTCGGTGTCGTGGGTGGTCAGCACGACGGGCACGGTCTCGCCCGGCGCCCGGCCACGCTGCAGCATCGCCTCCAGCGACACCTGCTCGTCGCGCAGGCAGGCAGTCACGTCGGCGATCACGCCCGGCCGGTCGACGACCATCAGCCTGATGTAGTAGGCGCCGCGGTGGCGCGCCATCGGCGCCGCCGGCAGCTTCTTGAGCTTCGACGCGGGCACCGAGAACGTCACCGGCTGGCGGCCGCGGGCGATGTCGATCAGATCGGCCACCACGGCCGAAGCCGTGGGCCCCGCCCCCGCCCCGCGCCCCTGGAACAGGGTCGTGCCGACGAAGTCGCCCTCGACCACCACGGCGTTGAACACGCCCTCGGTGTGCGCGATCGGCGACCCCAGCGGCACCATGCAGGGCGTGACGCGCTGCTCCAGCCCATGCTCAGTCACCCGCGCATGGCCGATTAGCTTGATGCGGAAGCCGAGCTCGGTCGCGTAGTCGATGTCGAGCGCGGAGACATGGCGGATGCCCTCGATATGCACGCCCGCGAAGTCGACCTCGGAGCCATAGGCGAGCGCGGCCAGGATCGCCAGCTTGTGCGCGGCGTCGATGCCGTCGACGTCGGTCGCCGGATCGAGCTCCGCGTAGCCGAGCTTCTGCGCCTCGCCCAGCACCTCGCCGAACTCGCGCCGGCCCTCGCGCATGGTGGTGAGGATGTAGTTGCAGGTGCCGTTGAGGATGCCGTAGACGCGCTTCACGGTATTCCCAGCAAGGCCCTCCCGGAGGGCCTTCACAATAGGTATGCCGCCGGCGACCGCCGCCTCGTAGGCCAGCACCACGCCCTTCGCCTCGGCCGCCTTCGCCAGCGCCGCGCCATGCATCGCCAGCAGCGCCTTGTTGGCGGTGACGACATGCTTGCCCTGGGCGATCGCGGCCTCGCACAGCTCCTTGGCAGGGCCGGACGAGCCGCCGATCAGCTCAACCACGATGTCGAGCTCGGCGTCCTGCGCCATGGCGACGGCGTCGGCGTACCAGCGCACGCCGGCAAGGTCGACGCCGCGGTCCTTGTTGCGGTCGCGCGCCGAGCAGGCCGCGACCATGATCCGCCGGCCGCAGCGCAGCGCCAGGAGTTCTGCCTGCTGGTGCAGGAGCTTCAACACCCCGCCGCCGACCGTGCCGAGGCCGGCGATTCCCACGCGCAACACCATGGATCAGTCTCCGACCGCGCGCAGGCGTTCGGGCAGCTGCCCGGGATCGGCCGAGGCCAGGAATTGCTTCATGTTGCGCGCGGCCTGCCGGATGCGGTGCTCGTTCTCGACCAGGGCGATGCGGACATGGCCGTCGCCGTATTCGCCGAAGCCGATGCCCGGCGCGACGGCGACCTCGGCCTCCGCCAGCAGCGCCTTGGAGAATTCCAGCGATCCCATGCCGGCGAACTGCGCGGGGATCGGCGCCCAGGCGAACATCGACGCCGCCGGGCTCGGCACGTTCCAGCCCGCGGCGGCCAGGGACTGGATCAGCACGTCGCGGCGGCGCTTGTAGAGCGCACGCACCTCGGCCACGCAATCCTGCGGGCCGTTCAACGCCGCCGTCGCCGCGACCTGGATCGGGGTGAAGGCGCCATAGTCGACATAGGACTTGATGCGCGCCAGCGCGTCGATGAGCTTCTTGTTGCCGACGCCGAAGCCGACGCGCCAGCCGGGCATCGAGTAGGTCTTGCTCATCGACGAGAACTCGATCGCCACGTCCTTGGCGCCCGGGATCTCGAGGATCGAGGGCGGCGGAACGTCGCCGAAATAGATCTCGGCATAGGCGATGTCGGAGATGATGTAGATGCCGTGCTTGCGCGCGAAGTGGACGGCGCGGTCGTAGAAGTCGAGCCCCACCACCTCGGCGGTCGGGTTGGACGGGTAGTT
>JAEULC010000022.1 GCA_016792605.1 Rhodospirillales bacterium | reverse complement strand
ATGTACGTGCTGATCGATCCGCGGATCGATTTTGCCCGGCGCGAGGTCTAGGACGGTGGCGCTGGTTAAGCTCACGCCCCTGACGCAGCGCCGGCTGCACCAGTTCCGCGCCAACCGGCGCGGCTACTGGTCGTTCTGGATCTTCCTGACGCTGTTCTTCGTCAGCCTGTTCGCCGAGTTCATCGCCAACGACAAGCCGATCCTTGTGCGTTACGACGGCGGCTTCTACATGCCCGTGTTCAAGGCCTATCCCGAAACCGCGTTCGGCGGCATCTTCGAGACCGAGGCCGAGTATCGCGATCCCGAGGTCAAGAAGCTGATCGAGGACAAGGGCTGGATCGTCTGGCCGCTCATCCCCTACAGCTACCGCACCATCATCAAGGACCTGCCGAGTCCGGCGCCCTCGCCGCCGTCCTGGCGCAACTGGCTGGGCACCGACGACCAGGCACGCGACGTGGTGGCGCGCATGATCTATGGCTTCCGCATCTCGGTGCTGTTCGGGCTGATCCTGACCGTGCTGAGCTCGATCATCGGCGTCACCGCCGGCGCAGTGCAGGGGTATTTCGGCGGCTGGACCGACCTTCTGTTCCAGCGCTTCATCGAGATCTGGGCGGGGCTTCCGACCCTCTATCTGCTCATCATCCTCGCCTCGATCGTGCGGCCGAACTTCTGGTGGTTGCTCGGCCTGATGCTGCTGTTCAGCTGGATGGCGCTGGTCGGCGTGGTGCGCGCCGAGTTCCTGCGCGCGCGCAACTTCGACTACGTGCGCGCGGCCAAGGCGCTGGGCGTGAAGGATTCCGCGATCATGTTCCGGCACCTGCTGCCGAACGCTATGGTCGCGTCGCTGACGATGATGCCGTTCATCCTCTCGGGCTCGCTGACCACGCTGACGGCGCTCGACTTCATCGGCTTCGGCCTGCCGGTCGGCTCGCCCTCGCTCGGCGAACTGCTCAACCAGGGCAAGAACAATATCCAGGCGCCCTGGCTGGCGATCTCCGGCTTCTGCTCGATCGCGGTCATGCTGAGCCTGCTGGTCTTCGTCGGCGAGGCGGTGCGCGACGCCTTCGATCCGCGCAAGACCTTCGGCGGAGGCGGCAAGTGACGGAACCGCTGCTGGTCGTCGACAGGCTGGGCGTCGCCTTCCACACGCCGGGCCGCACCGTCGAGGCACTGAAGGGCGTGTCCTTCACGCTCGGCAAGGGCGAGACCGTGGCGCTGGTCGGCGAAAGCGGCTCGGGCAAGTCTGTCACCGCGCTGTCGATCCTGCAGCTTCTGCCCTATCCGCTGGCGCGGCACACGCCGGGCAGCTCCATCCGCCTCGGCGGCCGCGAGATGGTGGACGCGGACGCCGACACGCTGCGTGCGATCCGCGGCGACCGCGTCGCGATGATCTTCCAGGAGCCGATGACCAGCCTGAACCCGCTGCACACGATCGAGCGCCAGGTGGCCGAGGTGCTGACGCTGCATCGCGGCCTCGCCGGCGCCGCGGCGCGCGCGCGGGTGTTGGAACTGCTGAACTTGGTCGGCATCCGCGACGCCGAGCGGCGGCTGGGTGCCTATCCGCACGAGCTCTCGGGCGGGCAGCGCCAGCGCGTGATGATCGCCATGGCGCTGGCCAACGAGCCCGATCTGCTGGTCGCCGACGAGCCGACCACGGCGCTGGACGTCACCATCCAGGCCCAGATCCTGAAGCTCTTGAAGGATTTGCAGGCGAAGTTCGGCATGGCGATCCTGTTCATCACCCACGACCTGACGATCGTGCGCAAGCTTGCCGACCGGGTCTGCGTGATGACCCAGGGAGAGATCGTGGAGCAGGGCACGGTCGCCGACATCTTCGCCCGGCCGGCGCATCCCTACACGCGCAAACTCCTGTCGGCGCAGCCCAAGCCGCGCGCGCCGCGCCAGGCGGCGGCCGCGCCGCTGCTGCAGACAAGCGGCATCAAGGTGCATTTTCCGATCAAGACCGGGATTCTGCGCCGCACGACAGACCATGTGCGCGCGGTCGACGGCATCTCGGTCGACCTGTCGCCGGGACGCACGCTGGGCGTTGTCGGCGAGAGCGGCTCGGGCAAGACGACGCTGGGCCTCGCGATCCTGCGCCTGATCAAGAGCGAGGGCTCGATCCGCTTCGACGGCGCGGAGCTGCAGGGCCGGAACGCCAACGACCTTCGGCCGCTGCGCCGCGAGATGCAGATCGTGTTCCAGGATCCCTATGGCTCGCTGAGCCCGCGCCTGTCGATCGCGCAGATCATCGAGGAGGGGCTCACCGTCCATGGCTTCAGCGGCACGCCGGTGGAGCGCGAGCAGCGCATCGTCACGGCGCTGGAGGAGGTCGGGCTCGACCCCGAGACGCGGCACCGCTATCCGCACGAGTTCTCCGGCGGGCAGCGCCAGCGCGTGGCGATCGCGCGCGCCATGGTGCTGAAGCCGCGCTTCGTCGTGCTCGACGAGCCGACCTCGGCGCTGGACGTCTCGGTGCAGGCGCAGATCGTCGACCTGCTGCAGGCGCTGCAGGACAAGCATGGCCTTGCCTACATGTTCATCAGCCACGACCTGCGCGTGATCCGGGCGCTGGCCGACGAGGTGCTTGTCATGCGCAACGGCGTGGTGGTCGAGCGCGGCCCGGCGCTGGACATTTTCGACCGGCCGCGCGAGGAATACACGCGTGCGCTGATCGCCGCCGCCTTCAACCTCGAGACGGCGGCCCCGGGCGCGACTTCCGCCTGACGTAAGGATCGCATTTCGATATGGCCTTGTTGTTGAGAACCAGCTCGAGCCGTGGCCCGTGGTGGCGCGGCGAGTTCGCCCGGGAGCTGCCCGACCTGGATTTCCGCGTGCATCCCGAGGTCGGCGACCCGAAGGACATCGAGTACGCGCTGGTTTGGGACCCGCCCGCGGGCCTGCTGGCGTCGCTGCCTAACCTCAAGGCGATCTTTTCGCTCGGCGCCGGCGTCGACCACCTGTTCAAGGACCCGCAGCTTCCGCGCCACGTGCCGATCGTGCGGCTGGTCGACGAGCGCCTGACCGGCCAGATGGTCGAGTACGCGATGCTCTACGCGCTCTACTTCCATCGCGCGATCCCGACCTACGAGGCGCAGCAGAAGACGAAGACCTGGAAGGAATCGCCGCTGAAGCTGATCTCCGAGCGCCGGGTCGGCGTGATGGGGATCGGCGAGATCGGCGGCGCCGCGGCGCGCGCGCTCAAGGGGATCGGGTTCGACGTCGCGGGCTGGTCGCGCAGCCCGAAGGTGATCGACGGCATCAAGACCTACGCCGGCGCCGACGGGCTCGGGCCGTTCCTGGCGCGCACCGACATTCTGGTCTGCATCCTGCCCCTGACGGCCGAGACGACCGACATCCTGAACGCCAAGCTGTTCGCGGCGATGCCGCAGGGCAGCTACCTGATCAATATCGGCCGCGGCAGGCAGTTGGTGGAGCAGGACCTGGTGGCCGCGCTCGACAGCGGGCATATCGCCGGCGCGGCGCTCGACGTGTTCCGCACCGAGCCGCTGCCGCCCGAGTCGCCGCTCTGGGCGCATCCCAAGATCGTCGTCACCCCGCACATCGCGGCGATGACCGATCCGCGCTCCTCGGTGCTGCAAGTCGTGGCCAACATCAAGCGCATCCGCGCGGGCCAAGCGCCGATCAACCAGATCGACTCGAAGCGCGGTTACTAGGCTTCCGGCTCCACGGACTTGCCAGCGCGCACGATCTGCTCGCCGAAGTCGCGCAGGAATACCGAGCCCTTGATCGTTCGCTGCATCAGGATCGATCGCCGGTCGGTCTCGTCCGGCTTACGACGCACGAAGTCGAGCTCGCTCAGCCGGTCGATGGCCCGGGTCACGGCCGGCTTCGACACGTTCAGCGTCGAGGCCAGGCCGCGCACGGTGTGGGGCGGCGCGGTCAGGTAGACGGTCAGCATCAAGGCCATCTGGCGCGCGGTGAGATCGGGCCCGTCGCCTGCGACGCTGCCGACCAGGGCGCGGCGCCACAGATCCAGCCCTACATGGGCGGTCAGGTTCTTCGGCATTTGCTCGTATGGTTAATTCGTTGCGAAGGCGGATTGAATACTAGCCGCGCCCTTGCTCCCGGTGCAAGCCGGCTGGAACCTTACTTGCCGAACCGGTCCTCGATGAGGGCGTAGAGCGTGCGCAGCGTCATCGCCTCGCCGCCCTCGGGCCGGCCCGGCCGCGTGCGGGCGTTCCAGGCGAAGAGATCGAAATGCACCCAGGCCGTGGTTGAGGACACGAACTCCTTCAGGAACAGCGCGGCGTAGATCGCGCCGGCGAAGCCGCTGTCGGAGATGTTGTTGAGGTCGGCCACCTTGCTGTCGAGGCCCGCGCGGTAGCCGGCCCACAGGGGCAGGCGCCACATCGGGTCGGCCTCGGTTGCGGCATGCCGCGCCAGGTCGCCGGCGAGCTTCTCGTCGTCGGTAAACATCGCCGGCAGATCCGGGCCCAGCGCGACACGTGCAGCGCCGGTCAGGGTGGCGAAGTCGATCATCAGGTCCGGCTTGTCGCCGTCGGCGAGCGTCAGCGCGTCGGCCAGGATGAGGCGGCCCTCGGCGTCGGTGTTGCCGATCTCGACCGTCTTGCCCTTGCGCGTCGCGATCACGTCGAGCGGGCGGAAGGAGTTGCCCGACACCATGTTCTCGACCGCGGGAATGACGACGCGCAGGCGCACCGGCAGCTTCGCCGCCATGATCATCGAGGCTAGGCCGAGGGCGTGGGCGGCGCCGCCCATGTCCTTCTTCATCATCTTCATGCCCGAACTGGGCTTCAGGTCGAGGCCGCCCGAATCGAAGCAGACGCCCTTGCCGACCAGGGTGACGCGCGGCGCCTTGGCCGGGCCCCACGAGAAATCGATCAGCCGCGGCGCCCGCGCGCTGCCCTTGCCGACGGCGTAGACCATCGGGAAATTCTTCTTCAGCAGTGCCTCGCCGACGATCACGTCGAACTTGGCCTTGTGCTTCTTCGCCAGCCTCTTCGCAGCATCGGCCAGCTCGGCCGGCCCAAGGTCGGCGGCGGGCGTGTTGACCAGGTCGCGCACCAGGAAGATCGCCTCGGCCGTGTTCTCGACCAGGTCGCGGTCGGCGGCCTTCGGCCACACCAGGTCGATCGCCTTGCGCTCGCGCTTGCGGTAGCGGGTGAAGGCGTAGCTGCCCAGCGCCCAGCCCAGCGCCGCGCGGGTCGCCTGGCGCTTGTCCGCCACACCGTCGAGCTGGTAGCGCCCGGCGGGCAGGCGGCCGGGCAGGTCGCCCAAGGCCCAGAGCCAGTCCTTCGGATCGGCGCCGACGAAGACCCGCGCCAGGCGTCCGTTCTCGCCCGGCAGCATCGCCACCTGCCCGACCGCGGCGGTGAAGCCCGTCGATTCGAGCCAGGCGGCGACCCTGGTCGTTTCGCGGTTGAGCAGCGTCTTCAGGTCGGCCGCGGACACCGGCGTGATCGAGACGGTCTCCGCGCTCGGACGCGGGGCAAAACAGTCGAGCATTCCCGGAACTCCTAGTTGAGCGCCGACCATGCCCCGAAACCGCGCAAAAAGAAACGGGCGCCGGAGGGGATCCGGCGCCCGCGCAGGGGAGGGCGAGGGGGCTCGCCCTTCGGGGAGGGAATGCCTAGCTGCCGATGACGCCGCCGTCCTTCTTG
>JAEULC010000016.1 GCA_016792605.1 Rhodospirillales bacterium | reverse complement strand
GCAAAGCGCCCGCGCGCGCCCTCGGCCAGGCGCCGCGCCTCGGCCTCGCTGCCCAGGAGCGCGAAGCCGGTCGGGCCCCAGCTCGACTGGCCGACGCCGCGCACGCCCTGGTCCTGCAGCCAGCCGAGCGCCTCGGCGACGACGGGGCTGGAGAAGCGCCCGCCCTGCGCCGGGGCGAAATGGTCGCCGACCGCCGCCTGCAGCCGGCTGATCGCCGCGCCGAACCGGTCGATGTCGCGCTCCACCAGCGCCGGCAGGGCCTGCATCAGCACCAGCCGGCAGAGCTCGGCCGCAACCGCGGTGGGAAACGGCGCCAGCCGCCCGAAGGCGGCAAGTTCCGCCTCGCCGTGCTTGCCCTGGAAGCCCTCGTCGAGCACCAACAGCACGCGCCAGTCCGGCGGGAAGTCGTGCCGCGCCAGGATCGGCGGCGGCGTGGCGGCGCCCTCGGCCTGGCCGCCGTCGAGCACCAGCCCGCCGGCCTGGAACGCGGCGATGCCGATGCCCGAGCGCTGCCCGCGCCCAAGCGCCATCGCCGTCGCCGCCGGGTCGATCGCGCCGCGCGCCATCGCCGCGCCGACCGCCAGCGCCAGCGCCGTACCCGATCCCAGGCCCGCATGCGGCGGGATCGCGCGCTCCACCCGGATCGCGATGCGGTCCGACAGGCCGAAGCGCTCGGCCATCGTGCGCGCGTAGCGTTCCGCCCGTGCCGCCTCCGGTCCCTCGACCCGGAGCCGCGGCGCCGGCGTCGCGCGCACGCGCGTGTCGATGCCGTCGATCGCCAGGCCCAGGCTGCCGAAGCGCCGGCCGAGGTCGCCGGCGAGGTCGAGGAATCCCAGGTGCAGCCGCGCCGGCGCCGTCACCACGACGTCGCTCACGGTCCGCGCGCTCTCCACCTGATCATACGGCGCCGCCGGCATGGCGTTTCTCCCTGGCCGGCAGTATGGCCGGCGATGGACGATGGTCAAGCGACCGGCGTAGAGTGCGCGCAACCCCAGAATCCCGGGAGGAGCGTATGGCCGAGCGCGCGAAGGAACGCACCTACAGCGACGCGGAAGTGGAGGCGCGGCTGAAGGCGG
The DNA here is from genome assembly GCA_016792605.1 of Rhodospirillales bacterium. Lineage (GTDB taxonomy): Bacteria > Pseudomonadota > Alphaproteobacteria > JAEULC01 > JAEULC01 > JAEULC01. The sequence goes on along the minus strand of JAEULC010000016.1, from coordinate 4,230 downwards.
AGCTGCCGCACTGGCGACTGGAATCGGGCTGGATCCGGCGCAAGTACAAGACGACCTCGTGGAAGGGCACGCTGATGGTGATCAATACCGTCGGGCACCTGGCCGAGGCAGCGTGGCATCACCCGGACATCGCCGCGTCCTATGCCTGGGTCGAGGTGAAATTGCAGAACCACGCCGCGAAGGGCATCACCGACAAGGACTTCGAGCTGGCGAAAATGATCGAGCAGGTGGTGCAGTGGCAGCCCGGCAAGGCGGGCGGCGCGCTGGAAGGCACGCCGGCGGACGACGCGCGCTTCAACTACATCAAGTACGACTGAGCCTTGCCGCAAGCCGCCCGCAGCTTCGACCGCGTCGCCTGCCCGTTCTGCGCCCTGGGCTGCGACGACGTGCGCCTTGCCGTGTCGGCGGACGGCTTCGTGACCGTTGACCCGCAGGCCTGCCCGCACGCGATCCAGGGCTTCGGCGGGCCGGTGGGCGACGCGACGCCGCGCATCGACGGCCAGCCCGCGACGCTGGATCAGGCCATCGCCCGCGCCGCCGCCATCCTCGGCACCGCGCGCGCGCCGTTGATCCACGGCCTGGCCTGCGACCTTGCCGGACAACGCGCGGCGATCGAGCTGGGCCGGCGCATCGGCGCCACGGTCGACCACCTGCACGGCGCGGCGATCAACGCCAACCTGCGCGCGCTGGCCGACGGCGGCTGGCTGGCCGCGAGCCTGGCCGAGATCCGCAACCGCGCCGACCTGGTCGTGGCCATCGGCGACCCGACCGTCGCGATGCCGCGCTTCTGGCAGCGCTGCGTCTGGGCCGGCGATACGCTGACCGGCATCGCGCCCGAGGACCGCCAGGTCGTGCTGATCGGCCAGAACCTCGAAGTGGCCGCCGCCACGGCGCCGGACGGCCGCAAGCCCGCGGTCATCGACGTCGCGCCCGCCGATTTGCCCGCGATCGTCGCCGCGCTGGCAACCCTGGCGCGCGGCGGCCGCGTGTTTTCCGATCAGGTCGCCGGCCTGCCCGTCGCGACGTTGCGCGACCTGGTGACGCGCCTCGCGGCATCGCGCTACGGCGTCATCGCGTGGAGCGCCGGCGCCATGGCCTTCCCGCATGCCGACCTCACCATCGCGTCGCTGGGCGAGCTGCTGCGCGCGCTCAACGCCAAGACCCGCGTCGTCGGCCTGCCCGTGGGCGGCCTGGACAACGCGCTGGGCGCGCAGCTCGCGTCGCTGTGGCTCGCCGGCAAGCCGCCGCGCCTGCGTTTCGTTGCGGGCGAAGCGCGGCACGACGCGGCGCTCTATGCCGCCGACCGTCTGCTTGGCTCCGGCGAGGCCGACGCGCTGCTGTGGATCGACGCGCTAGGCCGCCGCGCGCCGCCCGCCGGCGTACCGACCATCGCCCTGGCCCGTCCCGGCACCGGATTCGCGACGCCGCCCGCCGTGCTGATCCCGGTCGGCACGCCCGGCCTGGACCACGCCGGCCACGTGCTGCGCGGCGACGCGATCGTGGCGCTGCGCCTGGACAGGCTGCGCGACAGCGGGCTGCCGGCGGTGGCGGATGTCGTCGAGCGCATCGGGTCGCTCATGCAGGTGGCCGCATGAGCCTACCCTTCTTCTCCCTACCATCGTCATGCCCGGGCATGTCCCGGGCATCCATCGACCCGCCATACTCGCTCGCTACAAGAAAATGGATGGCCGGGACAAGCCCGGCCATGACGGCAGAGGGCATGGCATGCCGCTGACCCTCCTGCAAGGCGGCCGCGTCGTCGACCCCGCCAACAAGACCAACGTGGTCCGCGACATCCATGTCCGCGACGGGCGCATCGTCGCGGCCGAGCCGGGCGCCAAGGTCGACCGGGTGCATGACTGCCGCGGCATGGTGGTGATGGCGGGCGGCATCGACCTGCACAGCCACATCGCCGGCGGCAAGATGAACCTGGCCCGCGCGCTGACGCCCGAGCAGCAGGGCGTCATTCCGCCGGCGGGCCTGACCGGGCTGCGCTACGCCGCGATGGGCTACACCATGGCGGTCGAGCCGGCGATGCTGCCGTCCAACGCGCGCCAGGCGCATCTGGAGATGGCGGACATCCCGATCATCGACCGCGGCGCCTACGCGATGCTGGGCAACGACGACTTCCTGCTGCGCCTGATGCTGCAGAAGCGCGACCACCGCGCGATCGCCGACTACGTGGGCTGCATGATGCACGCGACCCGCGCGCTGGGCGTGAAGGTGGTCAATCCAGGCGGCATCAGCGCCTTCAAGTTCAACCAGCGTTCCCTGGCGCTCGACGAGTCCGGCCCGTTCTACGGCCAGACGCCGCGCGACGTGCTGCTGACCCTGGCCCGCGCGCTCGATACGCTGGGCGTGCCGCACCCGCTGCATGTCCATTGCAGCAACCTGGGCATTCCCGGCAATGCCGACACGACGCTGGGCACGATCCAGGCGGCCGAGGGCCTGCCGGTGCACCTGACGCATCTGCAGTTCCACAGCTACGGCGCGGAGGGCGACCGCAGATTCTCCTCGGCCGCGGCACGCATCGCCGAGGCGGTGAACGGCGCGAAGAACGTCAGCATCGACGTGGGCCAGGTGATGTTCGGCCAGACCATCACCGCCTCGGCCGACACCATGGCGCAGTTCCGCAACGCGCGCTTCGCCAGCCCCGCGAAGTGGCTGTGCATGGACATCGAATGCGACGGCGGCTGCGGCCTGGTGCCGTTCCGCTACCGCTCCAAGGATTACGTCAACGCGCTGCAATGGGCGATCGGGCTGGAACTCTTCCTGCTGGTCGAGGATCCCTGGCGCGTGGCGCTGACCACCGACCATCCAAACGGCGGCATCTTCACCTCGTACCCCCGCCTCATCCGCCTGCTGATGGACAAGGGCTTCCGCGACGACGCCCTGGGCCAGATCGACAAGCATGCCCAGGCCGCCACCGTGCTGGGCTCGATCAAGCGCGAATACACGCTGGAGGAGATCGCGATCCTGACCCGCGCGGGGCCGGCGCGGCTGCTGGGCCTGAAGGACCGCGGCCACCTGGCGCCGGGCGCGGCGGCCGACATTGCCGTCTACCGGGAGCACCAGAACCGCGAGGCGATGTTCGAGGCGCCGGCGCTGGTGTTCAAGGACGGGGTGCTGGTGGCGAAGGACGGCGCGATCATGACGGAGACGCGCGGCGCCACGCATCTCGTACGGCCCGACCGCGACCCCGCCATCGAGCGCGAGCTGCGGACCTATTTCGACCGCTACATGCTGCAGTCCTTCGACCGCTTCGCCATGACCGACGCGGAGTTCGGCCCCGAGGATCGGCTGGCCGTGCATCCCTGCCGCCCGAGGGTGGCGTGATGGCGTTCATTCACCTTTCCCGTCATGCCCGGGCTTGTCCCGGGCATCCATCGATCGCCGCGACGAAATGGATCGCCGGGACAAGCCCGGCGATGACGCCGGGGGATGAGACGACGACAGGAACGCCGCCATGCGCCTGAACGGCGTCCTCATCGCGGACAATTTCGCCGAGGCCTTCGGCATGCGGGCCACGCGGCTGGTCATCACGGCCGACACGATCGACTGGGCGCGGCGCGCGGCGGAAAGCCTGACCGGCTTCGCCACCTCGGTCATCGGCTGCGGCTGCGAGGCCGGGATCGAGCGGGAACTGCCCGAGGCCGCGACGCCCGATGGGCGGCCGGGCATCGCCGTGCTGATCTTCGCGGCGTCCTCGGCCGACCTCGCCAAACAGGTGCCGCTGCGCGTCGGCCAGAGCGTGCTGACCTGCCCCGGCACCGCCGTCTATTCCGGCCTCGACGCGGCGGAGCATGTCGATGTCGGCGCGAAGCTGCGCTATTTCGGTGACGGGCACCAGATCGCCAAGCGCCTGGACGGCGAGCGGTTCTGGCGCATTCCTGTCATGGACGGCGAGTTCCTGTGCGTCCACCGCGCCGGCATGGTGCGCGCGGTCGGCGGCGGCAATTTCCTCATCCTGGGATCGACCCGCGCCGCCGCGCGCGAAGCCGCGGAGCGCGCAGTGATCGCGATGCGCGCCCTGCCCAACGTCATCCTGCCCTTCCCCGGCGGCGTCGTGCGCTCGGGCTCGAAGATCGGCTCGAAGTACAAGGGCCTGATCGCCTCGACCAACGACGCCTACTGCCCCACGCTGCGCGCGCAGGTTGATGGCGCCCTGCCGCCCGCGGTCGAGAGCGTGCTGGAGATCGTGATCGACGGCCTCGCCGAGGCCGACATCGC
>JAEULC010000005.1 GCA_016792605.1 Rhodospirillales bacterium | reverse complement strand
GCGCGACTGGTCCGCCCCGCGGCCGTGCCCGCAATCCAGCACGTAGAGCTTCTCGACGCTGGCGGCCTGCGCGACCGCGGGCGCGGCCAGCAGCAGGCCAAGCAGGGCTGCGATGAGCTTCATGGTGTCCTCCCCCTCCGTTGCGGGAAGGATAGGCCCGCCCGGCCGGCCCGGAAGTGACAAGCCCGTGAGGGCTCAGGCCTTCCGGGCCGCGAACCGGACGCCGGCGAGGATCAGGGCGAAGCCGATGAGATGGTAGAGCTGGAGGTGCTCGCCGAGCAGCACGCTCGCCAGCACGGCGCTGTAGATCGGCGTCAGGTGCAGGAAGGCACCGGAGCGGTTGGCGCCGATCAGCTCGACGCCGCGGTTCCAGAACAGGAAGGCGAGGATCGACGGGAAGATCGCGACGTACACGATCGACGCCAGGGTCACCAGGTCGAAGCGGAAGGGGAAGCCGGTCGCGTGCTCCCACAGATGCACCGGCAGGGTGGCGAGGCCGGCGATCGCCGAGAAGGTCCAGATGAAGCTGAGCCAGTGCATGCGCGGCTTGAAGCGCAGGACGCAGCAATAGATCGCCCACAGCATCATGTTGCCCATGATGATCAGGTCGCCGATGTTGAAGCTGAGATGCGCCAGCACGTTCGGGTCGCCGCGCGTCACCACGACAAGCACCCCGGCGAAGGACACGGCGATGCCGGCCATCTGGATCGGCGCCAGCCGGTCGCGGAACAGGATCGCGGCCGCCCCGGCGATCAGCACCGGGCCCAGCGAGTTCATCACCGAGACGTTGAGCGCCGTGGTGTACTGCAGCCCGACATACTGCCCGGCGCCGAACAGCGCCCCGCCACTCAAGGCCAGGAAGGCGATGACCGGCAGATGCGCCCGGATCACCGGCCAGTCGCGCCGCACATGCCGGTAGGCGAAGGGCCACAGCACGATCGCGCCGACCAGCCAGCGCGCCATCGAGATGCCGAACGGCGGGATGTGCCCCGCGATAGCCCGCCCCAGCACGTGGTTGCCGGACCAGAACAGCGCGGTCAGCGCCAGCAGCAGGTAGGGATTGGCGAGCAGGCGCTCGCCTACGCGGTTCACGGTCCTTGTCATCCTTGGTTCGTTTCTTCCCTGAGGCACGGATATGAACCATTCCGGCCGGGCCGTGAACACCGGCAAAACCGTATGGCGCGGTCAAGGCCGGGGCATGGCTCGATTGCCCCTGCGGCACGGGGCGCGTAGGCTGCCGCCGATGGACACGCCGCTTGCCGCCAGGCTCGAGATCAGGCCGCTTTCCGGCGCGCTGGGCGCCGAGCTTCTGGGCATCGATCTCGGCGCCGGGATCGACGACGCCACCGTGGCGGCGATCCGCCGGGCGCTGCTCGATCACCTCGTGGTGTTCTTCCGCGACCAGGCGCTGACCCCGGCCGGGCTCGTCGCCCTGGGCCGGCGCTTCGGCGACCTCAGCCGCTACCCGATGGTCAAGGGCCTCGCCGGCCACCCCGAGGTGATCGAGGTGGTGAAGCTGCCGCACGAGCACAAGAACTTCGGCGGCATCTGGCACAGCGACACGGCCTACCTCGACGAGCCGCCGATGGGCACCATGCTGCTGGCGCACGAGCTGCCGCCGGTGGGCGGCGACACGCTGTTCGCCAACATGTACCTGGCCTACGAGACGCTGTCGCCCGGCATGCAGCGGATGCTCGAGGGGCTCAGAGCGGTGAACAACACGGCCGTCGGCGCGGCGAGCCGGACGCGCGAGGACGCCGACGAGCGCCGCGGCTACGAGGCCGAGCACCCGGTCGTCCGCACCCATCCCGAGACCGGGCGCAAGGCGCTCTACGTCAATGCCGGGCATACCGAGCGCTTCGCCGGCATGACCAGGGCGGAGAGCGCGCCGCTCCTGGATTTCCTCTACCGCCACCTGGCGCGGCCGGAATTCACCTGCCGCTTCCGCTGGGCGCCGGGATCGCTGGCCTTCTGGGACAACCGGGCGACGCAGCACAACCCGGTCAACGACTATCACGGCCATACGCGCCGGATGTACCGCATCTCCATCGCCGGCGACCGGCCGCGCTAGCAGGCTACTCCGCCGCCGCGAAGGCCTCGAAGACCGGGATCATGCCTTCGACCGCCGCGTCGAAGATGCGCTTGCCCTTCTCGGGCGTCGCCAGCGAGGGATCGCTGCCGATGCGGCCGTCGGCGAAGCGGCGGCGGTAGTCGGCGGCGCCGAAGAACCGGCCGCTGGGCGGCAGGGCGCCGTCGAACTTCACGTCCTTCACGTGGTCGGGGAACAGGTAGTCCATCATCGCCACCTCGGACGGGGTGGCGTGGCTGCCCTCGCGCCCCGCGAACATCTCGCGCGAGGCTGCGCGCACCTGGTCGCTCTCCCACCAGTTCGCCAGCGTGCAGCGCGGCTCGGGCCGGTTGGATCGTTGCGCCGCGGCGCCCGCCGTCGCCGTGTAGCCGGCATAGATCTCGTAGAACGCGGCGTTGGTCGTGGCCACGTTGCCGCCATGGCCGTTCAGGAACCAGAAGCGCTGGAAGCCGTGGCCCGAGAGCGTGTTCACGTAGTCCTGGATGTAGGCGATCATGGTCGAGGGTTTCAGCGTGATCGTGCCCGGGAACTGGGTGTGGTGCACCGCCATGCCCACGTTGATCGTCGGCCCGACATAGGTGCCGGTCGCGGCGCCCACGGCCAGCGCGACCGCTTCCGCGGTCAGGGCATCGGTGCCGATATGCCCGTTGGGGCCGTGCTGCTCGGTCGAGCCGATCGGGACGATGATCTCGGTGCGGGTCTTCAGGTACTCCTCGACTTCGGGCCAGGTGGCCAGGTGCAGACGCATGCGGGATCAGTCCTTGTGCTTCAGGGCGGCGCGGCCGCGGGGGGTCAGCACGACCATGCTCTCGGCGGCGGGGCGGGCGCCAGTCTTTTCGACCGCGACCAGCCCGTCGGCCAGGCAATCCTCCCAGGCCGTCAGCCGCGGGCAGGAGCTGCGCCAGGCCTCCAGCGTCTCGCCGTAGCGGCGCGGCTGGCGCGCCACCCAGCGCAGGAACTCGACCGTGTTAAGACTGAGGCTCTGCTGCATCCCGGCCGTTCCCCGGCAAATCCGCCAGACATCTTGTGCCCTGGCCGCGAACTGTCAATAATCCCGGGCATCAAACCGGCGCGGCCAAGCGTGCCGGGGATCAAGCCTGTCCGAGGGGGAGCGAACGCCGTGGCCGACGACCTTTTTCCCGTTTCGTCCGAATGGTCCAAGCGCGCCTGGATCGACGCCAAGAAGTACGAGGAGATGTACGCGCGGTCGATCAAGGATCCCGAGGGATTCTGGGGCGGCGAAGCCAAGCGCATCGACTGGTTCAAGGCGCCGACCAAGATCAAGGACGTGTCCTATGACGGCAACGTCCACATCCGCTGGTATGAGGACGGCGTGCTGAACGCGTCCTACAACTGCCTAGACCGGCACCTGGCCAAGCGCGGCGACCAGACCGCGATCATCTGGGAAGGCGACAACCCGGCCGAGGACGCGAAGATCACCTATCGCGACCTGCACGCCCGGGTGTGCAAGCTCGCCAACGCGATGAAGGCGCTGGGCACGAAGAAGGGCGACGTCGTCACCATCTACATGCCGATGATCCCCGAGGCCGCCGTGGCGATGCTCGCCTGCACGCGCATCGGCGCGATCCACTCCGTCGTGTTCGGCGGCTTCTCGCCGGACAGCCTGGCGAACCGCATCCAGGACTGCGACTCGAACCTGCTGATCACCGCCGACGAGGGCCTGCGCGGCGGCCGCCCGATTCCGCTGAAGGTCAACGCCGACGCGGCGCTGGCGAAGTGCCCGACGGTCAAGAACACGATCGTGGTCAAGCGCACCGGCGGCAAGATCGGCTGGGTCGACGGCCGCGACCACTGGTACCACGACGTCACCGCGAAGGCGTCGGCCGACTGCGCGCCGGAGAAGATGAACGCGGAGGATCCGCTGTTCATCCTCTACACCTCGGGGTCGACCGGAAAGCCCAAGGGCGTGCTGCACACGACCGGCGGCTACATGGTCTATGCGTCGATGACGCACCAATACGTCTTCGACTACCACGACGGCGATATCTACTGGTGCACGGCCGATGTCGGCTGGGTGACCGGCCACAGCTACATCCTCTACGGGCCGCTGGCCAACGGCGCGATCACGCTGATGTTCGAGGGCGTGCCGAACTATCCCGACGCCTCGCGCTTCTGGCAGGTGGTCGACAAGCACCAGGTCAACATCTTCTACACCGCGCCGACGGCGATCCGCGCGCTGATGCGCGAGGGCGAGGCGCCAGTGAAGAAGGCCACGCGCAAGAGCCTGCGCCTCCTGGGCTCGGTCGGCGAGCCGATCAATCCCGAGGCCTGGCTGTGGTACCACCGCGTCGTCGGCGACCACCGCTGCCCGATCGTCGATACCTGGTGGCAGACCGAGACCGGCGGCATCCTGATCACGCCGCTGCCCGGCGCGATCGCGCAGAAGCCGGGCTCGGCCACCAAGCCCTTCTTCGGCATCAAGCCGATGCTGGTGGACGGCGAGGGCAACACGCTGGACGGCGCCACCTCGGGCAATCTCTGCCTCACCGACAGCTGGCCCGGCCAGATGCGCACCGTGTTCCGCGACCACGAGCGCTTCGTGCAGACCTATTTCTCGACCTACAAGGGCAAGTACTTCACCGGCGACGG
>JAEULC010000494.1 GCA_016792605.1 Rhodospirillales bacterium | reverse complement strand
GTCAGCTTGCCGCCCAGCGCGTCCATCGCCCGGCCGATCCAGTAGGGCTGGTCCTCCTCCAGCGTCACGACCACGACCTGCGGCGTGTAGAACGACCAGCCGTCATAGGCCGTCAGGTAGTGCTGGTTGGCGACGTCGGTCAGGATCAGCAGGTCCATGCCGAGCGCGCTCATGCGCTCGCGCACGCGCCCGAGACGCTGCTGGTACTCGGCCTTGGAGAACGGCAACGGAATCATCGACACTTGCCCCCGGTGAAAGATCCGGGAAACCTTAGCGCCGCCAACCGGGCGTCACAACGAGCATTGCCTGCGCGGCACCGCCCACGATACCTTATCGCATCGCGATTGGAGTCCACCCCATGGATGAGCCGCGCAAGGTGACCGTCGAACTGCCCGCCGATCTGGACCGCCAAGTCGACACGCTCGCCGGCGAGCAGCATCGGCCGAAGAGCGCCGTCGTCGAGGAGGCGCTGCGCAACTACCTGGAGCTACAGGCCTGGCAGGTCGCCGCGATCAAGGAAGGAATCGCCGCCGTCGAGCGCGGTGAGGTGGTCGACCATGCCGAGGTGAAGGCGTGGCTGGAGTCCTGGGGCACGGCGCAAGAGTTGCCACCGCCCCGGATCAAATGAGACTGCGCTGGGCGGCCCCTGCAATCGCCGACCTGATCGCCCTGCGCCAGTATATTGCCGAGCACAATCCGCAGGCCGCGCAGCGCATCGCCGCACGCATCAGGGAATCGACCGACCAGCTTACGCTGCATCCGCTGATCGGCCGCCCGGGCCGCGTTGCCGGTACACGAGAACTGATCGTGCGTCCGTACATTGTGGCCTACCGTGCGGTCGATGCAGAGATCGAGGTTCTTCGCGTCATTCATCATGCGCGAGACTGGCCGAGCCAGCTTTAGCCACAAGCTCGTCGCGCAGCGTCGTCAGGATGCGCACCAGGGCGGCGGCGGGCATGAACGTGCCGGGCCGCTCGGGCTGGCCGGTGTCGTGGACGATCGGTCTGGGATGCGTCGCGGCGAAGTCGCGCGCGAGGTCGGGATGCTGGGCGAGCTTGGCGCGGATCGCGCGCTCGACCAGGGCGTGGTGTTCCGGGCCTCCCAGCGCGAAACGGCGGCCCTCGTATTCCGTCTCGACGAGCGTGCTGGTCTTGCCGAGCTCCCAGGCCTGGCGCGCCGGCATGGCGGCGATCGCCGCGCGCTCGGCCGCGCCCAGGAACTTCAGGCCCACGTAGAAGCTCTCGACCGATTCGTAGCGGCGCCCGTCGAGCGTGAAGGGCGTCGCGCCGAAATTCGCCATGCGCCGGCCGATCTCCTCGTCGCCGGCGCTGGAGATGTTGATCGGCTGGTCCGGACTCAAGCGACGTTGCGGCGCAGATCGTCCTCGACGAAGCCCTGGACGATCTGGTCGAAATTGTCGTCGGCCTTGAAGCCGAGCGATTTCGCGCGCGCCGGGTCGAAACGCATCGGCCAGCCGGCGACGATGCGCCTTATGTTGGCGTCCGGCACGAACTTCACCTTGTCGACCGCCGCCTGCCCGCCCGCCTTCTTCAGCGACTCGAGCATGGCGCTGACCGGCACGGTGATGCCGGGCAGGAACATGGCGCGGTTGAAGCCGAGCGACGCCGCCGGCAGCTCGTGCGCGTGCAGGAAGCTCTCGACCATGCGGCGCGGCGACAGCACGTACATCTCGGTCGTGGGCTCGACCGGGCACTCGACGCTGTCGCCCTGCAGCGGCTCGCGGATGATCGAGCTGGCCCAGGTCGAGGCCGCCTTGTTGGGCTTGCCCGGGCGCACCACGATCGTCGGCAGGCGCAGCGCGCGGCCGTCGATGAAGCCCTTGCGGCTCATGTCGTTGACCATGAACTCGCCCATCGCCTTCTGCGCGCCGTAGGAGGTCTGCGGCGTCATCGGCGTGTCGTCCTTGATCACCGCGGGCATGTCGCCGCCATAGACCGCGACCGAGCTGGTGAAGACGACATGCGGCGGCGCCGGCAGCCGGCGGCAGGCCTCGAGCACGTGGCGCGTGCCGTCCAGGTTGACGCGCATGCCCAGGTCGAAATCGGCCTCGGCCCCTGCGCTGACCACGGCGGCGAGGTGGAACACGCTGGCGGCCGCGTCGGTCACGACGCCGTCCACCGTCGCCTTGTCGCCGATGTCGCCGGTCACGACCTTCACCCGCTTGTCCTGGGCGATGTCGGCGGCCGGCGCGGCCACGTCGAACAGGGTCAGCTTGGTGACCTCGTGTTTCTGCCCATCGGGCCCGGTCAGCTTGGCGCCGAGCAGCAGCTTGCGCGCCAGCTTCTGGCCCAAGAAACCGGCACCGCCCGTGATCACGACATGCATGCGTCTCATTCCCCAATTGATCTTGACCCGACCGGGCGGGCCACGTTGTCTACCGGCATCGCGAGCCGCGACAATATCGGCGCAATCCGCGCCGAACAAGCGCCCGAACCCACGCCCACGACCCAGAGGCCGCACGGAGGGCCAGAATTGACCCCGCCCAGCGCCGCCAACCTGCCCGTCCAGGACACGATCCGCGGGATCCTCTTGATGTGCGGCGCGTTCATCGCCTTCTCGCTGCTCGACACCGCGGCCAAGTATCTCGGCCAGATCTACCCGATGGTGCAGGTGGTCTGGGCGCGCTATGTCGGGCATGCGGGCCTGGCGCTGCTGCTGGTCTGGATGCACCGCCGCCAGCGGCCCTGGCGCTCGGCGCGGCCCGGGCTGCAGCTCATCCGCGGCTGCCTGCTGCTGTTCGGCACCTCGCTCAATTTCCTGGCCTTGCGCTACCTGCAGCTCGCCGAGACCGCGTCGATCTACTTCTCGACCCCGCTGCTGGTCGCCGCCCTCGCCGTGCCGCTGCTGGGCGAGCGCATCGGTCCCCGGCGCCTGATCGCGATCGTGGTCGGCTTCATCGGCGTCATCATCGTCATCCGCCCGGGCCTGGGCATGATCCACTGGGCCGCGATCTTTTCGTGCCTGGTCGCGATCAGCGGCGCCTTCTACCAGATCCTGACCCGCATGCTGGCGGGCTCGGACAGCCCGCACACGGCCCAGCTCTATGCTGGCGTCATCGGGCTTTCGGCGACGACGCCGTTCATGCCGTTCGAGTGGGTGCCGCCCGAGGGCGTCGCCATCCCGCTGATGCTGGTTATCGGGCTGATCGGCGGCGTCGGCCACTGGATGCTGACCGTGGCCCACGCCTACGCGCCGGCGCCGATCCTGGCGCCCTTCACCTACACCCAGATCGTCTGGATGCCGGTGCTGGGCTACGTGGTGTTCGGCAACATCCCCTCGCCCTACGTGCTCTTGGGCGGCGCGATCGTGGTCGCCAGCGGCCTCTACCTGCTGCACCGCGAACGGGCGGTGAAGGCCAAGGCGCCGCCACCGGTCTAGCGCGAGACTATTCCTTCACCGCGCCGGTCAGCGACGCGACGTAGTGCTCGACGAAGAACGAGTAGAAGATCGCGACTGGCAGCGAGCCGAGCAACGCGCCGGCCATCAGCGAGCCCCAGTGGTAGACGTCGCCCTCGACGAGCTGGGTCAAGACGCCCACCGGCACCGTCTTCTGCTCGGACGACGAAATGAAGGCGAGCGCGTAGATGAACTCGTTCCACGACAGCGTGAAGGCGAAGATGAAGGCCGAGATCAGGCCCGGGATCGCCAGCGGCAGGGTGATCTTGCGCAGGATCTGGATCCGCGTCGCACCGTCGATCAGCGCGCATTCCTCGAGCTCGTAGGGAATCGACTTGAAGTAGCCCATCAGCAGCCAAGTGCAGAACGGGATCAGGAAGGTCGGGTAGGTGAGGATCAGCGCCCAGTTGGTGTCGTAGATGCCCAGGCCGTAGATGATCGTGGCCAGCGGGATGAACAGGATACTCGGCGGCACCAGGTAGGCGAGGAAGATCAGCAGCCCCACGGTGTTGGCGCCCTTGAAGCGCAGCCGCGTGATCGCGTAGGCGGCCAGCACGCTGGCGAAGATCGACAGGAAGGTGGCGGTGATCGACACCGCCATGGTGTTGACCAGCCAGGCCGGATAGTCGGTCTGGAAGAGCAGCTTCTCGATATTGGCCAGCGTCGGGTTGCGGACCCAGAACGGGTTGTTGGCCGAGAAGTTGTAGAGCTCGTCGTTCGGCTTGAACGTGGTGACGCCCATCCAATAGAACGGAAACAGCAGCACGAACAGGAAGATCGACAGCGGCAAATAGAGCGTCACCAGCCGCCGCGGCACGGTCTGCAGGTAGCCCATGCCGGTCGAGTCGGTGACCGTCGCGTCGGCCTTCACTTCCTTCACCGCGTCAGTCATCGGCGCTTCCCTGCTGCCACTTGCGGCGCTGCAGGCCGTAGTAGCTGAACACCGTGGCGCCGACCAGGAACGGGATCATCGCGGTCGCGATCGCCGCGCCCTCGCCGAGCTGCCCGCCGGGAATCGCGCGCTGGAAGGCGAGCGTCGCCATCAGGTGCGTCGAATTGAGCGGCCCGCCGCGGGTGATCGCGTAGATCAGCTGGAAGTCGGTGAAGGTAAACAGCACTGAGAAGGTCAGCACCACGGCCAGGATCGGCATCAGCATCGGCACGGTGACGTGCCAGAAGCGCTGCCAGGAATTGGCGCCGTCCAGCGCCGCGGCCTCGTAGAGCGACGGCGAGATCGTCTGCAGGCCCGCCAGGAGGCAGATCGCGACGAACGGGATGCCGCGCCACACATTGGCGGCGATGACCGACCAGCGCGCGTTCCACGGCTGGCCCAGGAAGTCGATATAGGCGTCGAGCAGCCCCATCTGGGTCAGCGCCCAGGAGATGATCGAGAACTGGGCGTCGTAGATCCACCAGAAGGCGATGGCCGACAGCACGGTGGGAATGATGTAGGGCAGCAGCACGAAGGCCCGCACATAGGCCTTCAGCGGAATGTGGTGGTTGAGCAGCAGGGCCAGCCACAGGCCGAGGCCGAACTTCAGCACCGTCGCCACCACCGTGTAGACGATGGTGTTGAAGACCGAGAGCAGGAACACGCCGTCCTGGAACAGCGAGATGTAGTTCTCGAACCCGATGAACACGCCGGGCCGCCCGATCTTCACGTCGGTGAAGCCCATCCAGACGCCGAGGATCAGCGGATAGGTCAGGAACAGCAGCAGCAGCGACGCCGCCGGCAGCATGAACAGCACGGACAGCACGGTGCGATTGTCGAGCCACCGGCCCAGGCGCTCCAAGGCGGCGCCGGCGCGCGGATCGACGGTGGTGGCGGTACTGGCCAAGCTCGCTTGTCCCCTCGCTGCGTGAAGGCGGCCCGGCGCCGCGCCCCCGGCCTGGGGACGCGGCACCGGCACCGGTCAGGCCGTCTTAGACCTTGTAGTAGCGCTCGGCGCGCTTCTGGGCCTCGGCCGCGGCGTCCTTGGGCGACTTCGCGCCCGAGGCCGCCTGGGCCACCATGTTGACCATCACGTAGTCGGCCAGCACCGCCGCCGAGGCGTAGCCCGGCGAGCCCGAGTAGCCGGTCCACAGCATGGTCTTGATCGAGTCGCGGTACGGCGTGTGCTTCGGATCGACGGTCCAGATCTTGGAGTTCTCGTAGAACGCCAGGGGCTGGCTGAAGTAGCCGATCGACGCGTCCTGCCACGCCTCGTACTGCTCCTTCTCCATCATGAAGCGGATGTAGTCCTTCGCCGCGTTCGGGAACTTGGAGTACTTGAACACCATCGCCGGGACGATCAGGTTGACCTCGGTCGGGCGGCCGACCGGGCCGATCGGCAGGTTCGCGTGGTCGATGTCCGCCGCCAGCGCCTTGATCGCCGGATCGGTGGCGTTCTTGGCGGCGTAGTAGATCGAGATGCCGTTGTTGGTGAGGCCGATCTGGCCGTCCAGGAACGTCTTGTTGTTCGAGGCGTCGTTCCACGACAGCGTGCCGGGGATGAAGGTCTCGTAGAGCTGCTTGGCGTATTCCAGCGCCTGGATCGTCTGCGGGCTGTTGATGACGACATTGTTCTTCTCGTCGACCATCTTGCCGCCGAACGACCACACCAGCCAGTGGCACCAGCCGTTGCCGTCGCCGACCGCGTTGCCGAGCGCGAATCCGGGCGGATGGCCCTTCGCCTTCAGCGCCTGGCAGAGCTTCAGGAAGCCCGGCATGTCCTGCGGCACCTTGTCGAAGCCCGCTTCCTTGATCCAGGAGATGCGGTAGACCATCTTGGCGCCGGCCGCGCCCAGCGGGATCGAGATCCACTGGTTGCCGCGCATCGAGTACTTCTTGCAGGCGTCGTACCAGCCGCCGTACTTGGCGCCGAGGTAGTTGGCGACGTCGGTCACCGGCACCAGCTTCTCGGGATACTGGTGGGCGTCGTCGTGCCAGCCGTAGACGATGTCCGGGCCCTTGTTGACGTTGGCGGCCACCGCCGACTTCGGCCGCAGGTCTTCCCAGCTCTCGCTCTCGACCTTCACCTGCACGCCGGTGGCGTCGGTGTACTTCTTGGTGTTGGCCAGCCACTGGGTCTCGTCGCCCTGCACGAACTTCGACGGGCGCAGCACTCGCAGGGTGGCGCCCTTCTCGGGCTTGATGGTCCAGGCCGGGGCCTGTGCCTGCGCCCAGGCGGGCGCGCCGATGCTGGCGCCGGCGACGGCGCCCGCGCCGACAATCAGCGCGTCACGACGAGTGATCTTGGTCATGGATGTTTCCTCCGATCGTTATCGATGAACGCCCGCGTTGTTTGGTTGCGTCGGGCATGGGATCCGGCGATGCGCCGGTACACTTAGCCCAGGCGCTGGCCCGAGCCCGCGTCGAACAGGTGGACCTTGTCGAGCATCGGCATCAGCGGCACGCGCTGGCCGGGCTTGAAGGCGTGGCGCTCGCGGAACGCCGCCTGGATGTCGCTCTTGCCGTACTTGCCGACGACCAGCGTCTCCGCGCCGGTCGGCTCGACCACCGCGACCTCGACGTCGAGCGCGCCCTGGCCGCTGGTCAGCTCGATATGGTCGGGGCGGATGCCGTAGACGACCTTGGCGCCCTCCTGCGCCGGGGCGCCGGGCGGCACCGGCAGGACGAGGCCGTCATCGGTGACCACCGACGCCGTGCCGTTGGCGCGGCGCACCGCGCCGCTGACCAGGTTCATCGCCGGCGAGCCGATGAAGCCGGCGACGAACAGGTTGTTCGGCCGGTCGTAGACCTCGAGCGGCGCGCCCTGCTGCTCGATGTGCCCGTCGCGCATCACGACGATCTTGTCGGCCATGGTCATGGCCTCGATCTGGTCGTGGGTCACGTAGATCGAGGTCGAGCGCAGGCGCTGGTGCAGCTCGCGGATCTCGGTGCGCATCTGCACGCGCAGCTTGGCGTCGAGATTCGACAATGGCTCGTCGAACAGGAAGACCTGCGGGTCGCGCACGATGGCGCGGCCCATGGCGACGCGCTGGCGCTGGCCGCCCGAGAGCTGGCGCGGGTAGCGGTCGAGCAGCGGCGACAGGTTCAGGATCGCCGCGGCCTCGCGCACCTTCTTGTCGATGGTCGGGGCATCGACCCCGCGCAGCTTCAACCCGAAGGCCATGTTCTCGGCGACCTTCATGTGCGGGTAGAGCGCGTAGTTCTGGAACACCATCGCGATGTCGCGATCCTTGGGCGGCACGTTGTTCACGACCTTGCCGTCGATCGCGATCTCGCCGGCCGAGATCTCCTCCAGCCCCGCGATCATGCGCAGCAGGGTGGACTTGCCGCAGCCCGAGGGGCCGAGCAGCACCACGAAGGTGCCGTTGTCGATGGTCACGTCGATCCCGTGCAGGATCTCGACCGTGCCGAAGCGCTTCACGGCCTTGCGGACGTCAACGGATGCCATGCTTGCCTGCGTCTCCCTGAACCGGGCCAGCCCCGGCCTTTTCCCCTAGGATCGGGCGCGCGTCCATCGTCCGGATACACCCGGGATGCCGCTGCGCCTCGTTATCCTGTCATACTAGTGGGATCGCCCGTGCACGCAATCGGAATCCGATGTGCGGCGACGTCAAGCCGGCTATTCGCACTGGGCAAAAAACGCGGCGCCGGCGACCAGCGCGCGGTCGGGGTCGATCCGGCGGACGGCGACGCCGAAGCGTCCCAGCGCGATGGCGTAGCGCTGCGCCATGAGCCCAGCGCCGATCACGGCCACGGGCTGGCCCGGCCGGCCGAGCCGGATCCCGTTCGTCGCGTCGTGGCCGATCAAGACGCCGGCGAGATTGGCGCCGACCGCCTCGCCTTTCAGGCGACCCGCGCGCGCCTCGTCGATCACCTGGGCGAGATCGGCCGCCGGATCGCGCTCGGCCTCGGTCAGGCTCAGGCCGCGCTCGAACCCCAGGTCGTCGTCGCCGTCGGCGGCGGCAAGCTCGCGCAGCAGGTCGCGCAGGACCCGCTCGACCGGCTGCACCGAAAGGCGGCGGAGTTGCCCTTCCGCCCCGTAGGCCCAGACGGTCTGCCCATCGGCGCGGCAGAGGCAGGCGTGCCAGGGCCGCGGATTTGCGTCCTGGGCGGGGTTGCGCGCCAGACGCTGTCCGCCCACCAGCCGGGCCAATCCCGCTGGGCGGGCAACCTGGAGGGTTTTAGGGCCGGTCGATGTATCGCTGCGGACGAGGCCGCTGAGCGGCACGGGTAATGCTATATCGTACGCTTTCGCGCCGCCGTCGATGACGAGCCCCTCGGCGCCCGCCGGCAGGCTCGCCGCCGCGCTCGGCTCGCCGCCGTCCCCGCCAGCGTCGAGGGGCCAGGCGCGCGCGCCCGGCCCCTCGGCATCGACGGCGAACCACATGCGGCGCTAGTGGTTCTCGCCCCTAGTGATTTTCTCTGGGCACGAAGCGCCCGCTCTTGCCGACCAGGAAGTCGAGGTCCGCGCCCTTGTCAGCCTGGTTGACATGGTCGGTGTAGAGCTTGGCGTAGCCGCGGTCGAGATACGGCTTCGGCGGCTTCCAGTTGGCCCTGCGGCGCTTCAGCTCGTCCTCGCTGACGTCGAGGTGGAGCTTCCGCTTCGACACGTCCATCTCGATCATGTCGCCCTCTTTCACGAGGGCCAGCGGCCCGCCGATCGCGGCCTCGGGCGCCACGTGCAGCACGACCGTGCCGTAGGCCGTGCCCGACATGCGCGCGTCGGAGATGCGCACCATGTCGGTGATGCCCTTCTTCAGGATCTTCGGCGGCAGCGGCATGTTGCCGACCTCGGCCATGCCGGGATAGCCCTTCGGCCCGCAGTTCTTCAGCACCATGACGCAGTTCTCGTCGATGTCCGTCTTCGGATCGTCGGTGCGCTGGCGGCAATGCTCGATGTCCTCGAACACCACGGCGCGGCCGCGGTGCTTCAAGAGCTTCGGCGTCGCCGCCGACGGCTTGATCACCGCGCCGTTGGGGCAGATGTTGCCCTGCAGGATGGCGATGCCGGCCTTCTTCTTGAACGGCTTCTCGAACGGGTAGATGACGTCGCGGTTGTAGCACTCGGCGATGTCGATCTCCTCGCCCATGGTGCGGCCGCTGACCGTCAGCGCGTCGCGGTGCAGCTTGTCGCCCATGTCCTTCATCACCACCGGCAGGCCGCCGGCGTAGTAGAAGTCCTCCATCAGGTACTTGCCCGAGGGCATCAGGTTGACGGTGCAGGGCATGTCGTGCGCCAGGTCGTCGAAGTCCTTGAGCTTCAGGTCGACGCCGACGCGGCCGGCGATCGCCAGCAGGTGGACGACAGCGTTGGTCGAGCCGCCGATCGCGGCGTTGACGCGGATCGCGTTCTCGAACGCCTTGCGGGTCAGTATCTTCGAGATGGTCAGGTCCTCGTTCACCATCTCGACGATGCGCCGCCCGGCCATGTGCGCCAGCACGTAGCGGCGCGAGTCGACCGC
>JAEULC010000471.1 GCA_016792605.1 Rhodospirillales bacterium | reverse complement strand
GTGGAATCAATTCGAGTCGATACGGTTACGTTACGTAGTTTTACGTGGGGCCGTGTTGATTACAGGGAGTGGAGCAGGTGCGTCCGCTCAGTCCAGTGCGACCGACGCGACCACGCGGCCGGTGTCCGGCGCTACGCCGAGGAAGACCGGGCGCTTGCTCTCGTCGAGCGCGCGCGCGGATAGAAGGCCGTTTTCCAGGCGCATGTGGCTGATGCGCTGGTAACCCTGGTCGTACAGTTCCTGCTCGATCTGGCGTAGATCGGTGGCCGAGGGCTGCGCCGCGAGTTGCGGGCGTTCGTCCGCGCGCGCGGGTGACGCCACGACGGCGCCGAATATCAAGCACCCGACCAAAGCCAAGCCGGACCAATGCTTTAGGTTGTCCATCCCGGTTCTCCTTGTCACCCGATCGCCACGCTAACGCGGCGCGGGGCGGAACCGTTCCAGCGGCGAGGTTCCGTCAACCATGGCGCGCAATGCCGGTGGCTACGATGCTGTGGTCACCGACTTCGTGATGCCCGAGGCGAACAGCAACAGGATCGTCGAGGCGGTGCGCACCGCGCGCAAGGAATGCCCGGTCGTTGCGCCAGACCCGCGCTCGCGGCGCCAACGCCACGCTCAGCAAGCCCTTCGGCCGCGGCGCGCTCGCCCGCGCGATCCGGAGTGCGATCGGGTCGTAGAGCGCCTCAATCGCTGCGTCGAAGAAATACGTAGTAGTTGTCCGGGTAGGACGGCACTTCCACGTGCCGGACGCCGTCACCCAGCCGCGCCGCCAGCTCCCCGAAATAGGCGCGGTTGTCGATGCCGGTGAACCTCGGGCTGGTAGGCGAGCAGCACCTTCTCCGCCTCGCCGATGAACGGCTCGATCTGGCGCCGCACGTCGATCGGCATCTCCGACATCGCCCAGGTGGAGATCAGCGCCACCCGGGCGCCGGGGCGGATGAGTGCGCGCATGCGATCGAAGGCGCGGCAGAGGGCGACGCGGCTCGGCCCGAACTCGCCGTATGCCGCCTCGATCCCGTGCCGGCCGAGGAAGTAGCGCTGCAGCGCCAGCACCGGCGGCTGGTCGAAGATGATGTAGTCTCCGCGATATCCCAGCCGCTTGATCAACCGGCACATCGAGGCGTAGCCGGCGCCCATGTCCAGGATGATGTCGGCATCTAGGAAGTCGCTGCCCGTGAGCCGCCGGAAATGCAGCAGATGCGAGGCATGCTGGGCGCTGATCGCGCTGGTCCAGGGCGCGGCGAGGAATGGCGGCGCATTGCCCACATTCGGGTGGCGCAGCACCTCGCGCCAGCGCGTCCAGTCTTCCGAGCGGCGCAGGGTGGCCAACGCCCCGACGGACGCCCTCGACGTGCGATGAACCATCGTGCCGGCGATCGGGCCCCAGCGCATGAAGTCGCGCGGATCGCCGTCATGGGCGCAGGCGCGCAAGGCGTTGCAGGTCTCAAACCAGAAGTCGGACTGTGTGGCGCCGTGGGCCTCCCGTCCGATCGCGTCAAGATCGGCGCGAAGCCGGTCCGCCAGCCGCGCTTCCTCCGCCGTCGGCGCCGCGCGGCGCAGGTCCTTGATCGTCATCAGCACATCTTCCACCTTGCGCACGAACCTGGCGATCGCGGACATGGCTCGGTTCCTTCCTGGAGGCAGGCGGGATTTGCCTGCATGGTGGCTACGGACTGAGGCGCGGCGCGGCTGGAGCCATCGTGGCCGGCCGCAGGGTGACGGCGCAGCCGACATCCTCGCGCTGCAGCTTGATGACCATCTGCTCCCCTGGCCGCGGCGGCCAGATGCGGAGCGGTCGGGCGAGCCGGTCGTAGCTGTCGTCGCGCTCGGCGACGGCGCTCCATACCCGATGCGAATAGCACCCCATGGGGTACACGGTGTGCTTAAAGATCTGCGCCGCCGGCACGA
This sequence comes from Rhodospirillales bacterium, assembly GCA_016792605.1. Lineage (GTDB taxonomy): Bacteria > Pseudomonadota > Alphaproteobacteria > JAEULC01 > JAEULC01 > JAEULC01. The sequence continues at coordinate 9,062 of JAEULC010000471.1, read as the reverse complement.
AGACCTGTAGCGCCGCCGCCGCCGCCAGGACGGCCACCAGGGGGCGGCTCGGGGCGGCGACGAAGCGGGTCTCCAGGACCAGCAGCAGCAGCGGAAGCCACAGCATCCCGACGATGCGGTTCGTGTCCCACGCCACGATCAGCGGCGCGAAGCAGGTGGCGTACATGGCCGCCGCCGCCAGCGCGCGCCCGGCCCGTCCGAAGGGCCGCAGCGCGACGAAGCGGAAGGCGACCAAGGCCACCACCAGCCACAGCGCGCCGGCTGCCAGAACCAGCCCGTAGAGGTTCATGGAGTACCAGTAGAGGAAACGGACGCCGTCCATGGTATTGGCGACGTAGTCCTCCGGCGCGTAGCCGTGCTTGGCGCGCGCGCTGGCCAGCGCAAGGAAGGCCAGCGTGGCGATGCTCCAAGGGCCGGCATAGGAGAGCGCGCGCTTCCATCCGTCCCGGCTCCAAACGAATACCGTGATCGCCAGTGCGGAGAAGACGGCAATCTCGTGCACCATCGCCGCCAGGACCGTCAGGACGGCCGCAGTCGCCGTCGCCAGCGTCGTGCGCGACCCGAACAGCAGCAGTGCCGCCGCCAGCAGCAGGAAGTCCTTGGCCGGGTCGACGAACTCATACCCTGCGGCCAGGAAACTTGGGGTGTTATAGACGAAGAGGAAGATCAGGATGGCGCCGGCCGTCCCGGCCCTCGGTGCCCTCCTGCCTTCGTCGTCGCGGGCGCCGGCCATCACGGCAAGTCCAAGCAGGATCGCCCAGCCCACATGGAAAGCGTAGAGCATCCATCGGAACCCGGCGGGTGTCAGGCCAAGCAGGCGCGCCGCTTCGCCCACCAGGCCGCGCGGCCGCAGTCCCTCAGCGTAGGTGATCAGGTAGTAGCCCTCGTCGGTGGCCGAGGCCGTGGGGTCGACCTGCCACCAGGTTGCAACGAGGCTCGCCGTCGCGACGAGGATCGCGGCGCCAGCCCACCGGACGGCCGAGGTTCTGGCTTGTCGTTCGCTTCCTGTCAAAGCCCTACCAGCCCGCGTACCGTCTCGGCTTCCACCTTCAGGGCGGCGCTGTCGCCGCGCCAGACGGGACGGCCCTTGTATATGATACCGTGGCGGTCCGCGATAAGCTGCGGCGCCTCAAGGTTCTTGTCGATCATCAGGTTTCCCTAGCCTTTCGACTTGAGGCGCGGCCGCGCGTGCACAGCGGGCATTGCCTACAAGTCCAGTTCCAGCATCGGCGTCAGCGAGCGCGAGCAGCAGGGCGTGAAGCGGTCGGCCTGCTCCTTCGGCGTGAGGCACTGGTCGCGATGCTCCGGCGTGCCCGACAGCACGCGCGTCTCGCAGGTGCCGCAGACCCCTTCCTCGCAGGCGACCGGCACGTTGATGCCGGCTTGGTGCAGCACCTGCACCACGCTCTTGTCGGCCGCCACGTCGAGGAGCCTGCCGCTGCGCGCCAGCCTGATCTGGAAGGCGGCGTTGGCGGTCGCTCCGTTCGCTTCGCTCTCACTCACGCAAGAAACCTGATCCCTGGGCCATTTGCCGCCTCGATGTGCCTTACGCCGCGCCGATTGGCAAGTGCGCGGCGAGGCTCTACCCTCGGCGCCAGCGACCAAGGGAGGAACAATGTCCGTCGGGTTCCGCATCGTCCGCGACTTCACCAGGGCGTCGAAGCCGCTGATCCAGGCCTTCGCCGAGATTCCGACCCCGCTGATCAGCGACAACATGAACCGCATGTTCGCCGGCGGCGCGGGTCTTCGCCCGATCCATAAGCAGGGCACGATGTGCGGCCCGGCGCTGACCGTGCGCACGCGCGCCGGCGACAACCTGATGGTGCACAAGGCGATCGACATGGCCGAGCCCGGCGACGTGATCGTGGTCGAGGCGGGCGGCGACGTGACCAACGCCATCATCGGCGAGATCATGACCAGCTACGGCGCGTCGCGCGGGGTCGCCGGGTTCGTGATCGACGGGGCGGTGCGCGACGCCGGCGCGATCGCGGCGGGCAGGTTGCCGGTCTACGCGCGCGGCGTCACCCATCGCGGCCCCTACAAGGACGGGCCGGGCGAGATCGGCGTGCCGATCGCGATCGACGGCATGGTGATCCAGCCGGGCGACATCGTCGTTGGCGACGAGGACGGCGTCGTCGCCGTGCCCAGGGACGCGGCGCCGAGGATCCTGGAGTTGGCGCGCGCCCAGGTCCAGGCCGAGGCCAAGACGATGAAGGCCATCGCCGAGGGCACGCTCGACCGCAGCTGGGTCGACCAGCGCCTCGCCGAGCGCGGCTGCAAGCCCTGATGGAGGTACGACACAGCGCCGAGGCGCTGCGGCGCTTCGGCGAGCGCTGCTTCGTCGCCGCCGGCATGGACCGGGAAGGCGCTGCCATCGTCACCGACGTGCTGGTCCATGCCGAGGAACGCGGCCACGCCTCGCATGGCATCACCCGCGTGCCGATCACGGTCAAGCGCCTGCGGACCGGCGTGATGAAGCCGCGTCCGGACGTTAAGATCGAGCAGGTCGCGCCGGGCATGGCGCTGGTCGATGCCGACAACGGCCCCGGCCCGATCGCCAGCGTCCGCGCGCTCGACGCGGCGGTAGCGATGGCCAAGACCCAGGGTGTCGGCGTCGCGGTGGTGGCGCACAGCAACCACAACGGCGCCGGCTCCTACTATGCCGAGCGCGCGCTGAAGCAGGGCTGCATCGCGCTCTGCACCACCAACGCCCCGCCCTCGATGGCGGTGCATGGCGGCCGCACGCCGGTGATCGGTACCAACCCGGTCACGATGGGGGTGCCGGGCGGCGACGTGTCGTTGCTGATGGACATGGCGACTTCGGTCGTCGCCCGCGGCAAGATCGTCGAGGCGTCGAAGCGCAAGGAGGCGATCCCCCAGGGCTGGGCGCTCGATCGCGACGGGCGGCCGACGACGGACGCGGTGGCCGCCGAGAAGGGCGTGGTCCTGCCGCTGGCCGGGGCCAAGGGCTCGGCGCTGGCGATCATGGTCGAGGTGCTGTCGGGCGTGCTGGGCGGCGGGCGCTTCGCCGGCGACCTGGGCAACCTCTACCAGGACTTCGAGACGCCGCAGGACATCGGCCACTTCTTCCTGGCCCTGAAGCCGCCGGGCGAGGGGTTCGAGGCCCGGGTCGGCACGCTGGTCGGCCAGCTCAGGCAGAGCGCGCTGCAGGAGGGCGTCGCCGAGATCCTGATGCCGGGCGAGCCCGAGACGCGCCGCCGGGCGCAGTCGCTGGCCGAGGGCATCGACCTGCCGGACAACGTCGCACGCGACCTCGACGCGGTGGCCGACCTGCTGGGCGTGGCGCGGCTGGCCTAGCCGCGGCGGGGGCGCCGCCCGGCCGGCGGGCGCAGGGCCTGGCGGTGCAGGCGCTCGGCCAGTTCCTGGCGGAACATGTCGATGAACTCGGCGGCCACGCCCGACAGGTTGCGCTGGGCCTGGTGCATCGCCGCGAACTCGACGTCGATCCGCGGGCTGAAGGGGCGGGCGACGACGCCGCGGTTCTTGAACTCCTCGGCCATCAGCGGATCGACGATCGACACGCCGACCCCGGCCGCGACCAGGCCGCAGGCGATCTCGGTCAGCTGGGTCTCGACATGCACCTGGCGCTGCACGCGATGGGCCGAGAAGGCGTGGTCGATGCGGTGGCGCATCAGCGTGAACTGGCCGAGCGTGATGAAGGGCTGGTCGCGGAAGTCCCTGGGCTTCAGCACCGACTTGCGCGCCAGCGGATGGCCGGCGGGCACCACGGCGACGGCGCTCGACTGCTTGATCGAGACGCTGACGACGCTCGGATACTCGAACACGTCGGACGCGAAGCCGATGTCGCACTGGCCCGAGGCGACCTGGTCGAGCACGATGCGCGAGCCCAGCCCCATCACCGATACATGCAGCTTCGGCCGGTCCTTCAGGAACTTGGCGACGACATAGGGCAGGAACGACGTGGCGAGCGCGGGGTAGGCGGCGATGCGCAGCGTGCCGGCGCGGCGCGCGTGCAGGTCGGTCGCCGCCTGCACGATGCGGTCGAGGCCGACAAAGGAGCGCTCGACCTCCTGGTAGAGCGACAATGCCTCGCTGGTCGGCAGGATCCGCGTGCCCTGGCGCTCGAACAGCTTCAGACGCATCGCCAGCTGCAGGTCGCGGATCAGGCGGCTGACGGCGGGCTGCGTCACGTTCAGGATTCGCGCGGCGCTGGTGATGCCGCCCGCCATCATCACGGCGCGGAATGCCTCGATCTGCCGCTGGTTCAGGCTCGCCATGCAGACATAATATTCCGGCATGGGTTGCCGTCAAAATTCGATTTGACGGCATGGCCCGGGCCGGAGACGCTTAAATCAACAACAGAAGCTATCCAACAGGCTTTGCTATGGACAGGAGGTGAGATGATGCGTTCCCTGTGTTTGCGCGGCGCAGCCGCCGTAGCGTCCCTGGGCAGCCTCGTTGCTGCCGCGGTATTGGCCGCCGCTACGGCGCCGGCCTCGGCCCAGACCACCCTGACCCTCGGCCTCTATGGCGGATCGTTCGAGAAGACGATGCGCGAGACGGTCATCCCGGGCTTCCAGAAGGAGCACAAGGTCGAGTTCAAGCTGGTCGCCGGCAACTCCACCGACACGCTCGCCCGCCTGCAGGCGCAGAAGGCCAAGCAGGAGATGGACGTCGTATTCCTGGACGACGGCGTTCTGTACCAGGCGATCCAGCTCGGCTTCTGCGCGCCCCTGGCCAACGCGCCGATCTACAACGACCTGCACGACGTCGTGAAGGTCAAGGGCAACAAGGGCGTCGGCCTCGGCTTCGTCGCCACGGGCTACACCTACAACACCAAGTATTTCAAGGAGAAGGGCTGGGCGCCGCCGTCCTCGTGGAAGGAGCTCGCCGACCCGAAATACAAGAAGCTGCTGGCGCTGTCGCCGATCACCGGCACCTACGGGCTGCACGCGCTGGTGATGATGGCCAGGGTGCATGGCGGCAGCGAGACCAACATCGAGCCCGGCTTCAAGGCGATGCAGGCGGTGGCGCCGAACATCCTCAGCTTCCCGCCCTCGCCGGCGAAGATGTCCGAGGCGCTGCAGTCGGGCGACGTGGTGATCTCGATCTGGGGCTCGGGGCGGAGCGTGGCGCTGACCAATACCGGCTTCCCGGTCGACTTCGTCTACCCGAAGGAGGGCGCGGTGGCGCTGATGATCGGCATGTGCCCGGTCGCCAAGCCCGACGCCAGCGAGCTGGCGCAGCGCTTCCTGGAATTCAACCTGCGCCCCGAGATCCAGGCGGTGTGGGCGAAGGAGCAGGGGGCCGGCCCGGCCAACAAGAACACCAAGCTCGCGCCGGACGTGGCCAAGCTGGTGCCGTTCGGGCCGGAGCAGGTCAGCAAGCTGGTCTCCGTGGACTGGGACGTCATCAACAAGGAGCGCGAGGGCTGGACCAAGCGCTGGCAGCGCGAAGTCGAGAAGTAGGCCCGGGGGCCCAGCCCACTTGGCCTTTCTGGAACTGCACGGGCTCGTCCAGCGCTACGGGCCGGTTGTCGCGGTCGACGGGGTGGACCTCGCCGTCGACCGCGGCGAATTCCTGTCGCTGCTGGGCCCGTCGGGCTGCGGCAAGTCGACGACGCTGATGGCGATCGCCGGGTTCGTCGAGCCGACCGCCGGGCGGATCGTGCTCGGCGGGCGCGACATGGCGCAGGTCAAGCCCAACCGGCGCAATATCGGCATCGTGTTCCAGTCCTTCGCCCTGTTCCCGCACATGACCGTGGCGGAGAACGTGGGCTTCGGGCTGGAGATGCGCAGCATCGCCAAGGCGGAGCGAACGCAGCGCATCGCCGAGACCCTGGCGCTGGTGCGGTTGACCGAGCTGGCGGGGCGCTATCCCAAGCAGCTCTCGGGCGGGCAGCAGCAGCGCGTCGCGCTGGCCCGCGCCCTGGTGATCCGGCCCGACCTGCTGTTGCTCGACGAGCCGATGTCGAGCCTGGACGCCAAGCTGCGCGAGGAGATGCGGGTCGAGATCCGCGACATCCAGCGCAAGGTGCAGATCACCACGATCATGGTGACCCACGACCAGGCCGAGGCGCTGCTGATGGCCGACCGCGTGGCGGTGATGGACCAGGGCCGGATCGCGCGCATCGGCAAGCCCTACGAGGTCTACGAGAACCCGGGCAGCGCCTTCGTGTCGGACTTCCTGGGACGCACCAACCTGCTGCCGGCGACGGTGGTCGGTCGCTCTGCCGGCCGGCTCAGGGTGAAGATCGGCGCCGTCGAGATCGACGCGGTGGGCGAGGCGCCCGACGGGGCGGCGATGGTGTCGCTGCGGCCGGAGCGGCTGAGCTTCGCCGCCCAGGGCCTGCCGGGCACGATCGAATCCGCCCTGTTCATGGGCGGGCAGTGGTTCTATCGCGTGGCGACCGGGATCGGCCAGTTGTCGGTGATCCGCCCGAACGAGGGCGGGGCGCATGTCGCGGAGGGCGGCGCGGTGCATGTCGCCTGGCCGGTCGACGCGGCGCGCGTGGTGCAGGGCTAGGGCGATGGCGGGCAAGCGCGTCCTGCTGCCCTACGGGCTCAGCCTGCCGGCAGCGGCGGTGCTGACCGTTTTCATGACCGCGCCGCTGGTCATGGTGCTGCTGCTGAGTTTCAACAGCTTCACCATGGCGACGGGCATCCAGCCCGGGTTCAAGCTCGCCAACTACATCGAGGTGCTGGGCGACAGCTACTTCCACACCATCTTCGGCCGCACCTTCCTGCTGGCGCTCTGGGTCACGGGCATCTCGATCCTGATCGGCGCGCCCGAGGCCTATGTCATCCACCGCATGCGCCCGCCCTGGCGCTCGATCTTCCTGCTGGTGATCCTGGGGCCGCTCCTGGTGTCGGTCATCGTCCGCACGCTCGGCTGGGCCGTGCTGCTCGGCCGCGGCGGCATGGTCAACACGGTGCTGGTCAAGCTGGGGGTCCTCGAGCGGCCGATGGAGTTCATGTACAGCTTCACCGGCATGACCGTGGCGCTGGTCCACGTGCTGGTGCCGTTCATGGTGCTGTCGGTATGGACCAGCCTGCGCCGGCTCGACCCCGCGGTCGAGGCGGCGGGCCTGTCGCTGGGCGCGTCGCAATGGACCGTGCTCAGGCGCATCGTGCTGCCCCAGGCCGTGCCGGGCATCCTGGCCGGCAGCCTGATCGTGTTCACGCTCGCGGCCAGCGCCTTCGCCACCCCGGCGATCGTCGGCGGGCGCCGGCTGAAGGTCGCCGCGATGGCCGCCTATGACGAGTTCCTGAACTCGCAGAACTGGCCGCTCGGCGCCGCCATCGTCGTGGTGCTGCTGGTCGCCATGGTCGCGATCGTGATGATCTACAACCGCCTCGTCGAGCGGCGCTTCAAGCAGGTGTTCCAGTGACCCGGACCAATGGCCCCCTGGCGCTGGCGTTCCACGCCGTCTTCATCGCCTTCATCCTGGCGCCGCTGGTCGTGGTGATCCTGGTGGCGTTCACGCCCGAATCCTACCTGTCGATCCCGACCACCAAGTGGTCGCTGCGCTGGTTCGAGGCAATCTGGGCGAGCGACTTCATCCCGGCCTTCTGGATCAGCGTCTACGTCGCCTGCGGGGCGGCGACCATCGCGCTGGTCGTCAGCGTGCCCGCGGCGATCGCGACCGCGCGCTTCGACTTCCCCGGGCGCCAGGCGCTCGGCGCCTATTTCCTGTCGCCGCTGATGGTGCCGCACGTGGTGCTGGGCGTGGCGCTGCTGCGCTTCATGGCCGAGGTCGGGCTGACCGCCAACATGGCCGCGCTGATCATGGGCCATGTCATCATCGTGCTGCCCTTCACCCTGCGCCTGGCGCTGGCGGCGCTCACCGGCATGAACCGGCACTGCGAGTGGGCGGCGTGGTCGCTCGGCGCCTCGCAGTGGGCGGTGTTCCGCCGCGTCACCCTGCCGATGATCATTCCCGGCCTTGCCGGCGGCTGGCTGCTGGCCTTCATCCAGAGCTTCGACGAGCTGACCATGACCGTGTTCGTGGCCTCGCCCGGCACGACGACCCTGCCGGTGCGCATGTTCCAGTACATCACCGACAATATCGACCCGATGGTGGCCTCGATTTCGACCGCGCTGATCGTGCTGGCCCTGGTGCTGATGGCGGTCATGGAGCGGGTCTACGGGCTGGAACGGCTACTGGCCGGCAAGGGGGAGGCATGAGCGCCAGCCCACCCAATAGGAGCGCGCCCGACTTCATTGTCCTGGGCGGCGGGCTGGTCGGCGCCGCCATCGCCTACGGACTGGTCCGCCAGGGCAGGCGCGTCACGGTGCTGGACGAGGGCGACGTCGCGCTGCGCGCCTCGCGCGGCAATTTCGGCCTGGTCTGGGTGCAGACCAAGGGACTGGGCATGCCGGAATATGCCGACTGGGCGCGGCTTTCCGCCGATGTCTGGCCCGAATTCTACCGCGAGCTGACCGAGCGCTCGGGCATCGACATGAACTACCGCAAGCCGGGCGGCTTCCAACTCGCGCTCGGCGAGAAGGACATGCAGGCGAAGATCGACCTGGTCGCCCGGCTGAAGGCGCAGCAGGGCGCCAAGGGCTATGACGCCGAAATCGTCGAGCGCAAGCGCCTGGACAACATGGTCCCCGGCCTGGGGCCCGAGGTCGTCGGCGGCACCTACTGCCCGCATGACGGCCATGTCAGCCCGCTGAAGCTGCTGATGGCGCTGCACAGGGTGCTGGGCGACGCCTATCGCCCGAACAGCAAGGTCACGGCGATCCACGGTGGGCCGGGCGGCTTCCGCATCGAAGCCGGCGGCGCGACCCACGAGGCGCCGAAGATCGTGCTGGCCGCCGGGCTGGGCAATCTGCCGCTGGCCGAGATGCTGGGCTTCAAGCTGCCGGTGAGGCCGCAGCGCGGCCAGATCCTTGTCACCGAGCGCCTGCCGGCCTTCCTCGACTACCCGCTCTCGGGCATCCGCCAGACCGAGGAGGGCTCGATCATGCTCGGCTCCTCGCGCGAGGAGGTGGGCTACGACAACGGCACCACGCCCGAGGCGATGCAGACGATCGCGCGCAACGCTGTGCGCATCCTTCCGCGCCTCGCCCAT
>JAEULC010000464.1 GCA_016792605.1 Rhodospirillales bacterium | reverse complement strand
TAGCGCTGGTCGAACTTCAGTTCGATGCGGCGGTTGCGGCGGCGGCCGATTTCGTCGTCGCGCTCGTCGATCGGCTGGAACTCGCCGAAGCCGGTCGCGGCCAGGCGTTCGGCCGGGATGCCCTCGGCGATCAGGAAGCGCACCACGGCCAGCGCGCGGGCGAAGGACAGTTCCCAGTTCGAGCGGTAGAGGCGGGCGATCGGCTGCCTGTCGGTGTGGCCGTCGACGCGCAGGATCCAGTTGACCTCGGGCGGGATCGTGCCCGCGATCTGCTTGAGCGCGCCGGCGAGCTCGCCGAGCTGCTTGCGGCCCTCGGGGCCGATATCGGCCGAGCCCGAGTCGAACAGCACCTCGGACTGGAACACGAAGCGGTCGCCGACCACGCGGATGTCCTGGCGCTCGCCGAGGAGCTCGCGCAGCCGGCCGAAGAACTCGGAGCGGTAGCGCGCCAGCTCCTGCACCTTCGACGCCAGCGCCACGTTGAGGCGCTTGCCGAGGTCGACGATCTGGACCTCCTGGTCCTTGGCCTTGGTTTCCGACAGCTCGAGCGCCGCGCTCACCTGCGCCAGCTGCTCGCGGAGCGCCGCGATCTGGCGGTTGAGCGCCGCCAGCTCATCGCGCATGCGGGCCGCGCCCGCCTTCTCCTCGCCGAGCGCCTGCTGGTTCTGCTGCAAGGACTGCTGGCTCTGCTTCAGCAGCGTCTCCAGGTCGACCGCGCGCTGCTCGGCAGTCTGGGCGCCGGCAGTCTTGTCCTTGACCTCGGCTTCCAGCCGCTCCTTGAGCGCCTGCAGGCCGGCGATCTCCTTGACCAGCTGGTCGGCGCGGGCCTGGGACGCCTCGGCGGTCTTGGTGGTCTCGGCAAGCTGGCGGGCGAGGTCGGCGCTGTTCTGGTCCGACGTCCTCACCTTGGCGGCTTCCTCGGCCAGCAGCCGCGCCAGGCGGTCGCGGTCGGCCTGCAGCGCCAGGAACTGCCGCACCAGGGCGTCGACGCCGGCCTGGCTGTCCTTGGCGCGCTTGTCGGCCTCGGCGGCGCGCGACTGGCTCGACCACGCCTCGGACTCGGCCTTCTCCAGGCGCTGGGTGATGAGGCCGAGGCGGTTGGAAAGGTCGTCGCGGTCGGCGATCGTGGCCTTGAGCTCGGCCGCGGCCTTGGCGCTGTTCGCCCGCTCCAGGTTCAGCATCTCGGCGATCTCGGCGATCTGGCCCGAGAGATCCTTCAGCGTCTTCTCGCGGCCCGTGAGCGCCTCGCGCAGGTAGAACTGCGCGACCACGAACACCATGAGCAGGAACATGATGACCATGAGCAGGGTCGCGAGCGCGTCGACCCAGCCCGGCCAGAAATTGATCGGCGCGCGACCGCGCCGTGAATCCGCCCCGGCCATGACCTAGCGCTGGCTTTCCTCGGCCACCGCCGCGATGGTGCGGGCGAGCAGGCGGATCTCGGTGCGGATCTCCTGCACCGCCTGGGCGCGGCCGCCGCCGAGTTCTTCCAGAAGGCGCGCGCAATAGATCTCCAGGTTGCGCAGATGCGCGCGGCTCGCCTCGTCGACGCCGATCTTGCCCTCGCCGACCGCCGAGACCAGCTTCACCATGACCGGCTTCAGCTCGAGCTGGCTTTCCGCCAGGCGCAGCATGAGCTGGCGCTCGGTGCGCATCTGCTCGGTAAAGGCCGTCAGGCGTTCGTTCAGCGTCATGAGGTTGGCCGTCACCTGTCCACGATTTTCCTCGGCCGACGACAGCACGCGCGCAAGATGCTCCAGGCTGTCCGCCGACTGTTCCAGCAGCGCCTGGATATAGGCCGGCACGGACTGGTCGTCGCCGCCGGGCCCGCCCGAGGACAAACGCGTCAGCCCGCTCAGCCATTCCTCGAGATCGTTGAAAAACCGGTTCTGTGCCTGGCCGACCTGCAACTCCAGGAAGCCCAGGACCAGCGAGCCTGCGAGCCCAAAGAGCGATGCCGAGAAGGCCGTGCCCATGCCCGTGAGCGGCGCCTGCAGCCCGGCCTTGAGCTGCTGGAAGCTGCCGGCCATGTCGCCTTCGCCGCCGATGGTCAGGTTCCCGATCACCGCGGCCACGTCGTGGATCGTGTGCAGCAGGCCCCAGAACGTGCCGAGCAGGCCCAGGAAGACCAGCAGCCCGATCATGTAGCGCGACAGGTCGCGGCTTTCCTCCAGCCGCGCGTAGACCCCGTCCAGGATCGTGCGCATCGACGGCGCCGACAGGATCAGGCGGCCCTTCTTCTCGCCCAACATCTTCGCCATCGGCGACAGCAGGTGCGGCTGGCGCTCGTCCGAGCGGCTGGACGACACGCCGGCCTGGTCCTTCTTGAAGCCCTCGATCCAGTCGATCTCGGGCGACAGGCGGAAGACGGCGCGGAAGTTGTAGAGGACGCCGACCAGCAGGACGCCCAGGATGACGCCGTTGAGCCAGGGATTGGCGTGGAAGGCCTGGAGCAGCGATCCCATGATCATGGCGCAGCCGCCGGCCACGATCGCCAGGAACAGCGCCATGCGCGTCAGGTAGCGGCGCGGGCGGGTCATGCGGGACAATACCCCTTGGACGGCCGGTTCAGCGGAATGCCGGCGATAGTTTTACCGTCGTTTTGGCGAAACTTGCTAGCGGTCTGCACCGGCTACTTGTCGGCCACGACCACGTCGACGCGATCGGCCGGTTCTTCCTCGTACTTGTTGCCCAGCGCGCGCACATCCATGCGCGTGCTGCGCACCCCCTGCTCGATCAGGTAGGACCTGACTGCCAGGGCGCGGAACAGCGACAGGCGGCGGGCCTGGCTCGCCGTGTCCTCGCGCGGGCCGGCATAGGCCATCAGCTGCACGCGCATCTCGGCGTCGCGGTTCATCCGGTCGGCGATGGCCTTCAGCCCCGCCTTGGCGGCGTCCGGCATGTCGGAGGAGCCGGGCACGAAGGTCACCCGTGCCGCCGCCTTGCCGGCGGGGACCGGGCCAGCGGGCACCGGGGCGGCGGCGGGTTCCGGCTGCACCGGCTGGCTGACGGGCGGGGCAATCGGGGCGGCGGCGAACTGGGGGCTGGCCGGGGCGGGGCTGGCCTGAGCCGGCGGGCGGCTGGCAGTGCCCACCGGCGGCAGGGTCGGGGTCGGTGCCGGGCTGGCGGCAGGCGTCGCCGGCGCCGGGGCAGGGGGCGGGGCGCTGGTCGCGGCGGCGGTAGTGGCGGCTGGGGGCACGCGGACGCGGGTCTGCACCGGAGCCTGGGGCACGGCGGGGGCCGGCGGCGTGGCGGCGGCGAGCGGCGGCTCGATCTTGGGCGCCGGGGGCTCGGCCGCGGGGGCCACGGGAGCAGCTACGGGCGCCGCTGCCGGAATGGGCGGCAGGGCGGGGCTGGCCGGCGGCGTCGCGGCAGGCGCAGGGCTGGCCGGGGCGGCCGCCAGGGGGGCGGCGGGGACTGGCGCGGCCGGGGCCGGCGTGGCGGGGGCTGGCACGGCTGCGGGCGGGGCCGGGACGTAGCCGGGCGTCGCCGGCGCGGCGCGGCTGGCCACGGGTGGCGGAGGCGGGGGCGCCGGCTTGGCGGCGGCCGGGGCTGCCACCGGCGCGTCCGCGGGCTTGGGTTCGGGAGCCGGCTTTGCCGCGGTCTTGGCCTTGGGCTTCGCCGCCGGCTTGGCCGATGTGGGTTGGGCCGATGTGGATTGGGCCGGGGCTTGCGTCTCGCCGGCATCCGCGGCCGTGGGCTTGGCCGGCTTGGCGGCCGCCTTGGGCGCCTGCCTGGCGGCGGCGTTGATCTGGGCCTGGCGCTTCTGCAGCTCGCCCGGGCCCGGCGGGGGCAGCAGCGTGCCCGAGGCGGGGCGCCGCTGTCCCAGGTTCGCCCCTGGGGCCGGCGGCTGGCTGTAGGTCGAGGGTCCGTAGGTCGGCTGGATCGGAGCGTTACGGGCGTAGGGATCGCGCCCGAGCTGGTCGAGCACGGTGGTGTCGACCAGGACCTGGCCGCGATAGGCGCCATAGCCCTGGCGCGGGTCGACTTGGCCTTGGGCGGGACGGTCGGCCAGTCCCCATGCAAGCGCTAGGGCCAGCGCGCCGGCCACGATCCGCGGCGGATGCTCGGTACGGATAAGCGTCATCCCTTGGCTGCCTTCCGGGCGTCCGCTTGCCCGCCCGACCCCGCCGGCAGCGCACCCGAATCGCACCATACCGAATTGGGGATAAGGGTACAACCGCCTTGAGTCGCAGAGGGTTAGGACCCCGGGGGATGTACCCTGTCGGGCGCTACTGGGCGTCGCGCAGGATCTTGACCAGCTCGCCATGGAGCTGGTCGTTGGCGGCGGCGATGCTGCCGGAATTGAGCATGTTCCCGCCGCCCTCGATCTCGGTCACGTAGCCGCCCGCCTCGCGGATCAGCACGATGCCGGCCGCCACGTCCCAGGGCGACAGGTGGCGCTCCCAGAACCCGTCGAACCGCCCGGCGGCGACATAGGCGAGGTCGAGCGCCGCGGCCCCGAAGCGCCGCACCCCGGCGACCTGGCTCATCACCGCGCCCAGTTCGCCCAGGTAGCGCTGGTGGCTCGGGTCGGTGCCCTTGCCCATGAAGGGCATGCCGGTGGCTATCAGCGCGTCGCGCATCTGGCGGCGGCCCGACACGCGCAGGCGGCGCTGGTTCAGGAACGCGCCCTGGCCCTTCTCAGCCCAGAACATCTCGTCATGCACCGGCTCGTAGACCACGCCGGCGATCAGCTCGCCGTCGCGCTCGACGCCGATCGACACGGCGAAATGCGGCAGGCCGTGCAGGAAGTTGGTGGTGCCGTCGAGCGGGTCGACGATGAAGCGGTGGCGCCCGTCGCCCGACTTCGCCGCGCCGCTCTCCTCCATCAGGAAGCCGAAATCGGGCCGCGCGCGCTCCAGCTCCTCGCGGATCGTCTGCTCGGCCTTGAGGTCGGCCTGGGAGACGAAATCGGCCGGCCCCTTGCGCGACACCTGGAGCTGCTCGACCTCGCCGAAATCGCGCACCAGCCCGCGCGCGGCGCGGCGCGCGGCGCGGGTCATGACGGTAATGAGCGCGGATTCCTGGGGCATTTCAGGCCTTGTGCGGAAGGGGTCGGGGAAGGGCGGCGGACGAATAGCAGCTTGGCAGACCTAAGTCCACGCGGCCCGGAAAACGTGGTTTACGCGCCCGATGCCTCAGGTGCCGCGGGCGGAGAACGGCACGCCCGGGGTCACGATCGGCTCGGCGAAGGACAGCGCGCCGACGATCATGTCGACGCGCCGGTCGTCGTCGACCGCGAGCGGCAGCAGCAGGCGCTCGTAGTCGAAGCGGCGGTCCTCGTCGTCGACATAGCGCGTGCGCGAAACGTCGATCCGGCCCTCGGTGGAAACCGCGTGGTAGGGCTCGAGGCGCCAGGGGTGGCGGATGTTGATCGGCGCCTCGTCGAGATAGCGCCCGGTGCCGGTGCGCCGGAAGACCGAGTCGACGAAGGTGCCGGAAAGCCGGACGCGGAAGCGCGTGGTCGCCCCGCGCTCGACCGCGATCAGGATCAGGTGCGGCAGGACGGCAGGGATCGACAGCGGCTCGAAATCGGACCGGCGCGGAAACGCCCGGCCGCCCCTGCGCGACAGCCAGTAGGCGTGGAGCTCGCGCAGGAACGGGCTTTCGATCCTCGGATCGGCACCATCAGGCATCGCGGCGCCGTCCTCCCCCGGATTGCGCGTCGACTGTTAAGACAAGTGTAGGAGGATCGTGCGGGAGCCGTCGACGAGCGAAAATCGGAGGGCGCTACACGACCTCGTGACGGTTGCCGGGCGGAAGCACCCCCCTATAATGCGCCGCTTCGCGAAGGCAGCACCCAACAGGGGCGGACACGGATATCGCATGGCGAAGCAGAAACCCGTCATCGGCATCATCATGGGCAGCCAGTCGGACTGGGAGACCATGCGCCATGCCGCGGCGACCCTCGCCGAGCTCGGCGTCGGCTACGAGGCGAAGATCGTCTCGGCCCACCGCACGCCGATCCGCATGGTGCGCTACGCCGAGGCGGCGCGCGGCCGCGGCCTCAAGGCGATCGTCGCCGGGGCCGGCGGGGCGGCGCACCTGCCCGGCATGACCGCGTCGCTGACCACGCTGCCGGTCTTCGGCGTGCCGGTGGAAAGCGCGGCCTTGAAGGGTATGGACAGCCTCTTGTCGATCGTCCAGATGCCGGCCGGCGTGCCGGTGGGCACGCTCGCGATCGGCAAGGCCGGCGCGATCAACGCGGCGCTGCTCGCGGCGTCCGTCGTGGCGCTCGGCGACGCCAAGGTCGACAAGGCGCTGGTCGCCTGGCGCAAGGCGCGCACGGCAGCGGTCGGCGAGGCGCCGGTCGAGCCGCCGGCGCCGAAGGCCAAGAAGAAGTGAGTTCTCTGACCAAGCCGCTCCCGCCGGGCAGCACGATCGGCATCTTCGGCGGCGGGCAGCTCGGGCGCATGACGGCGCTGGCCGCGGCGCGGCTCGGCTATCGCTGCCACGTCTTCACGCCGGAACGCGACAGCCCGGCCGAGCAGGTCTCGGCCGGGGCCACGATCGCCGACTACGACGACCGCGCGGCGCTGGACGCCTTCGCGGCCAAGGTCCAGGTCGTGACCTCGGAGTTCGAGAACGTCTCGGCTGACGCGCTGCGCCATCTGGCGACGCGCGTGCCGGTGCGCCCCGGCCCCGAGGTGCTGGCGGTCGCGCAGGACCGGATCAAGGAAAAGACCTTCTGCAACCGCGTCGGCGCACCGACGACGCCGTTCCACGCGGTCCACAGCGCCGCCGACGTTTCGCGCGCGCTGGCCGATCTCGGCACGCCCGCCGTGCTCAAGACCGCGCGCATGGGCTATGACGGCAAGGGCCAGGTGAAGCTCGACGGCAAGTCCGTTCCTGCCGAGGCCTGGGCCGCAATCAAGGGCCAGGACGCGATCGTCGAGGCCTTCGTCGAGTTCGAGCTCGAAGTGTCGGTCATCGTTGCGCGCGGCGTCGACGGGCAGATGCTCGCCTATCCCGTGGTCGAGAACCGCCACCGTAACCACATCCTCGACGAGACGATCGTCCCGGCGCCGGTGAGCGCGACGGTCGCCGCCGAGGCCGATCGCCTGGCGAAGCTCGTCACCGAGAAGCTCGATGTCGTGGGGTTGCTGTCGGTCGAGATGTTCGTCACCGCGCAAGGCCAGGTGCTGATCAACGAGGTCGCGCC
>JAEULC010000453.1 GCA_016792605.1 Rhodospirillales bacterium | reverse complement strand
GCGGTCGATTTCTGCGGCCAGTACCACGCCCAGGTCGAGCAATCCCTGCCCTTCTCGCGCGCGCTCGGCGACGCCAACATCTTCATGCCGCAGGACTACCCGGTCGACACCGTGCCGGGACCCAAGCGCGAGCCGCGGCTGATGATGGCGATCGACGAGCGCCGGCTGAAGGCGGTGTCCGACACGCTGTTCCTGGAATGGCGGGCGAAGAACTGGCTGCCGGCGATCTACCTGCACCTGTTCTCGCTGTCGCATTTCGGCGCGCTGGCGAACCTGGCCAAGCGCCGCGCCGCCGCGGGCCCCCAAATCATCGGTAACGCCTAACGCCGGCCCTCGGCCGTCGCCAGCAGGGCCAGGAGCCCGGCCAGGATCTCGGCCGGCCGCGGCGGGCAGCCCTTGATGCGCAAATCGACCGGCAGGATCTTGTCGACCCCGCCGGCGACCGCGTAGCTGCCGGCGAAGCAGCCGCCGTCGATCGCGCAGTCGCCCAGCGCCACGACCCATTTCGGCCCGGGCGTCGCGCGCCAGGTTCGCTCCAGCGCCTCGGCCATGTTGAGCGTCACCGGCCCCGTCACCAGCAGCACGTCGGCATGGCGCGGCGAGGCGACGAAGCGGATGCCGAAGCGCTCCAGGTCGTAGACCGGGTTGCCCAGCGCGTGGATCTCCAGTTCGCAGCCGTTGCAGCTTCCCGCATCGACCTCGCGGATCGACAGCGAACGCCCGAGCCTGGCCTGCGCCGCGCCGCGCAGCCTGCGCGCCAGCTCGGCCAGCGCCTCGCCGTCCGGGTCGGGCGCCTTCTCCGTGACCGGGCCGCGCAGCAGGGCGTTGGCGAGGAGCTTCAGCATCACAAGTCCTGCCCCGAGTACGAGCAGTTGAACGACTTATTGCAGACCGGGAAGTCGGCGATGATGTTGTCCTTGATCGCGGCTTCGAGCAGCGGCCATTGCAGCCAGGACGGGTCGCGCGGCCGGGCGCGCAGGATGGCGCCGTCCTCGCCGATCCGCACGCTGCAGAAGACTTCGCCGCGGAAGCCCTCGACCATCGAGGCGCCCTCGCCCGCGCCCGGCGGCAGGTCGACGGCGATCGGGCCGTCGGGCAGGGCTTCCAGGATCTGGTCGATCAGGTCGAGGCTCTGCCCGATCTCGCGCACGCGAATCCACAGCCGTGCATTGACGTCGCCCTCGCGCAAGGTCGGCACCTCGAACGTCAGCGCGTCGTAGGGCGCGTAGGGGTGGTGCCGGCGCGCGTCGAAGTCGCGCCCCGCGGCGCGCCCGACGAAGCCGCCGGCGGCGAACAGCCTGACCAGCGCCAGCGGCACGATGCCCGTCGTCACCGTCCGGTCCTGGATCGAGGATTTCGCGTCGTAGATCTGCATCAGGTAGGGCACCCGCGCCCTGAGCGCCTCGACCAGCGCCGCGACCGCGGGCAGCGCATC
Organism: Rhodospirillales bacterium; assembly: GCA_016792605.1. Taxonomy (GTDB): domain Bacteria; phylum Pseudomonadota; class Alphaproteobacteria; order JAEULC01; family JAEULC01; genus JAEULC01. The sequence goes on along the minus strand of JAEULC010000453.1, from coordinate 5,839 downwards.
GGGGTCGATGTCGCGCGCGATCCCGCCGGGCACCACGCGGTCCATCATGAGCCGGTGGCCGAAGGCCGCGTCGGCCGCGCGCAGCACCTGCTCGCGCAGCACGCCGCATTCCGCGTGCAGCAGCGCGAACGACACGTCGTTGCAGATGGCGCCGACATCGCCCAGGTGATTGGCGACGCGCTCGAGCTCCGCCATCAGCGCGCGCAGCCATCGCGCGCGCGGCGGCGCCTCGATGCCGAGCGCGTTCTCGACCGCGAGCGCGAAGGCGAGGCTGTGGGCGACGGCGCTGTCGCCGGAGACGCGCGACGCGAGGCGCGCGGCCTCGCGCGGCGTCCTGCCGGCCATCAGCCCCTCGGTGCCCTTGTGGACATAGCCGAGGCGCTCCTCCAGCCGGACGACGGTCTCGCCGCTGGCGGTGAAGCGGAAATGCCCGGGCTCGATGATGCCGGCATGAACCGGGCCGACGGGCACGACATGCAGCGACTCGCCCTCGACCGGCAGGAAGCGGTAGGGCGGCTTGGCGTGGTCGCCGCCGCTGGGCCAGCGCCCGTGGTCGATCCAGCCGCGCCTGTCCTCGGCATCGGCCGCGTCGAGGCCGTAGAGGTCGCGCGCCGCGCGCTCCATCCGGATGGCGCCCGGCCGCGCGCCGCCGAGCGCGGGATACGCGCCGCCGGGGCAGCCGAGCGTGGCGACGGCGACGGCGCCCGTGTCGCCATCGCGCAGCGCCGCATGCACCAGCCCCGGCTCGGCCCAGAGGTCGAGGAGTTCCCAGGACGGGTTGGCGCCGAGCGCAGCGCGCAAGGCGCGCCATCCCGGCTCGGTCAATTCGTAGCGCGGCCAGGGGCGATGCGCGGGCACGGCCGTCGCCGCCTGGTCGGCGAAGAACTGGAGCAAGGTCGAGCCTGGCTGGTCCATTACGCCCCCCTAGCCCAGCGCCTGCGCGACGGTCTGGAACCATCGCACCAGCGGCGCCGGCAGGTAGACGCCGGCGATGAGCACCAGGATCAGGTGCGCGAACATCGGGATGTAGGACGCCTCCACCGGCGCGCTCTTGCCCGTCGGCTGGCCGAAGGCGATGGCGTGCAGGCGCCAGAACAGCGCGCCGAAGCCCACCAGCAGCGCCGCGACCAGGATCACGGCCAGGACCGGCGCGCGGGCGAAGGCGGCGGTGACGATCAGGAACTCGCTCATGAACACGCCCATCGGCGGCAGGCCGGCGATGGCGACGACGCCCAGCACCAGGCCCCAGCCGAGGATGGGATGGCTTTCGGTCAGGCCGGCGATGTCGTGGATCTTCTGCGTGCCCTTGGCCTGGGCGACATGGCCGACGGCGAAAAAGATCGCCGACTTGGTCAGGCTGTGCATCGCCATGTGCAAGAGGCCGGCGAAGTTCGCGACCGTGCCGCCGAGGCCGAAGGCGAAGGCGACGATGCCCATGTGCTCGATCGAGGAATAGGCGAAGAGCCGCTTGATGTCGTTGCGGCGGTAAAGCATGAACGAGGCGAACACGACCGACAGCAGGCCCATGGCGATCATCAGCGGCCCGGGCGCCATCGCCGCCGCATTGGCCGACAGCAGCATCTTGAAGCGCAGCACGGCGAACAGCGCGACGTTGAGCAGCAGGCCCGAGAGCACGGCCGAGATCGGCGTCGGGCCCTCGGCATGGGCATCGGGCAGCCAGGCATGCAGCGGCGCCAGTCCGACCTTGGTGCCGTAGCCCAGGATCAGGAAGATGAAGGCGAGGTTGAGCAGCGCCGGGTCCAGCTTCGGCGCGGCCAGGATCAGCTCGGACCAAGCCATCGCGCGGGGTCCCTGGCCAAGCTCGGGCAGCGCCGCCTGGAACACCAGGATCGTGCCATAAAGCGCCAGCGCGATGCCGACGCTGCCGAGGATGAAGTACTTCCACGCCGCTTCCAGCGCCTCGTGGGTGCGGTAGAGCCCGACCATCAGCACCGTGGTCAGCGTGGCGAGCTCGACCGCCACCCACATCAGCCCGATGTTGTTCGCCAGCAGCGCCAGGTTCATCGCGAACAGCAGCAACTGGTACATGGCGTGGTAGAAGCGCATGTAGCGCGGCTGCAGCCGGCCGATCTCGAGCTCGTGTGCGATATAGCTGGCGCTGAAGCCGCTGGTGGTGGTGGCGACCAGGTTGGTCAGCACGATGAACGAGATGTTGAGGTCGTCGACCAGCAGGTAGCGCCCGATCTCCGGGCGGTGCGCCACCAGCACGACGGCGGCGACCAGCGCCAGGAAGCAGGCGCCGACGTTGATCCGCGCGCCGATCCGGTGGCTCGGCACCAGCGCCAGAATCCCCGCCGTCGCGACCGGCAGCGCCAGCAGCGCCAGGACCAGCAGGTCGCCCGCCCCCATGACCGCCGGGGTCATCGCCGCTCGCCCCGGAAGCGGTCGAGCGCCTGCAGGTCCACCGTGTCGAAGCGCTCGCGGATGCGGAACAGGAAGATGCCGATCACGATGAAGGCGATCAGGATCGAGAAGGCGACCGAAATCTCGACGACGAGCGGCATGCCCTTGGCGCCGGTCGCGGCCAGGACCAGCCCGTTCTCCATCGCCATGAAGCCCACGACCTGGCCGACCGCGTTGCGCCTGGTGATCATCACCAGGAGGCCCAGCAGCACGACCGACAGCGCGAAGGCCAGGTCCTCGCGCGCCAGCGGGTCGGCCTGGCTGGTGACCGGCAGCATGACGGCGATGGACAGCGCCACGAGTCCCATGCCGAACAGCATGGTCGGGCCGATGCCGACCACGGTCTCGAGCTCGCGATGAATGCCCAGGCGACGGACGATGCGGTGCAGTGCGACCGGGATGGCGATCGCCTTGAACGCCAGCGCGATGACCGCGGTGATGTAGAGATGCGGCGCGCCCTGCGCGTGGGCCTGCCAGGCGACGGCCAGCGCCAGCAGCAGCGCGTGCAGCGCATAGATGCGCAGCAGGCTCGTCAGCCGGTCCTGGTAGAGCAGCATGAAGCTCATCAGCACCATGCCGCCAGACAGCAGGTGCGCGAGGTCGAAGGCGAAGCCGCGGGCCATTGCCTAGAGGCTCCTGCTGACGAAGAGCAGCATGAGGCCGAGCAGCCCCAGCATCAGGGCGACGCCCAGGAACTCCGGCACGCGGAAGACGCGCATCTTGGCGATGCCGGTCTCGAACGCGGCCAGAAGCACACCGCCCAGGAGCAGCTTGCCGAGATAGAGTCCGAGCGCGGTCGCGTAGCCGGCCGGCCCGGCCGCGGGCCCGGCGACGCCGAAGGGCAGGAACACGGCGGCGAGCAGCGACACGTAGAGGAGCAGCTTCAGGGACGACGCGGCCTCGATCAGCGCCAGGTGGCGGCCGGAATACTCCAGCACCATGGCCTCGTGGACCATGGTCAGCTCGAGATGCGTGGCCGGGTTGTCGACCGGGATGCGCCCGTTCTCGGCGATCGCCACGATCACCAGCGCCACCAGCGCCATGCCGAGCGTCACGCGCAGCCCGACATCCGGCCCCTGCAGCACGCCGACCACGGTCGAGAGCTGGGTGGAATGGGCGAGCAGCGAAACCGAGAACACGATCATCAGCATGGCCGGCTCGGCCAGGCTGGCGATCATCATCTCGCGCGACGAGCCGATGCCGCCGAAGCTGGTGCCGACGTCCATCCCGGCGAGCGCCAGGAAGAACCGCGCACTGCCGAGCAGCGCCACGATCGCGATCAGGTCGGCGGTCCAGTTGAAGATCAGCCCGGCGGCGAAAGTCGGGACCAGCGAGGCCGCGACCCAGATCGCGGCGAAGACCATGTAGGGCACCGCCTGGAACAGCCACGAGGCGTTCTCGGCCAGGACCGATTCCTTGCGCACGAGGCGCAGGAGGTCGCGGTAGGGCTGCAGCGGCGAGGCGCCGCGCCGGCGCTGGAGGCGCGCCTTCACCCAGCGCACCACTCCGGTCAGGAGCGGCGCCAGCGCCAGCACCAGCGCCATCTGGGCCGCCTGGACCATCAGGTCGAGGACGAGCGTCACCCCGCTCATTGCCACACCGCCAGGACCAGCAGCAGGATCACCAGCGCCGAGAAGACCAGCGTCAGGTAGCCGCGGATGGTCAGGAACTGCAGCCGGTTCAGCCGGTCCGCCACCCGGCCGACCACACGTACGACCGGGCTGTAGAGTATGTCCCAGGCCAGGTCGCGGAGTTCGGCGGTGAAGGTCGCGGCCCGCATCTCGCCCGGCAGGGGCATGTCGACCCGGTCGCGGGCGCGGAACGCGAGCGGCCCGAACACGCGGCGCAGCGGCTGGGCGAAGCTGCCGCCGCCATACTGCGTCATGGGATCGCCGGACGGCGTGCCGCAGTCCCAGGCCGGCGCGCGGCGCGTGGCGGTGGCGCCGAAGCGGCCGAGCAGCAGCGCCGGCAGGATTGCCGAGAAGGCGATGAACAGGGCCAGCAGCAGGCCGTTATAGGTGCTGCGGCTCTCGGCCACGGGCACCAGCGACAGCCAGGGCGGCTGGAACTGCGGATCGAGCCGGGCGCTGGTGAGCAGCTTCGGCACCGGCGCCAGCAGGTCGAGGAAGAGCCCGGGCAGGATGCCGACGACGAGGCAGCCCAGCGCCAGCAGCGCCATGGCGCCGCGCTGCCAGGCATCGACCTCGCGCGCGGCGGCGGCCTCGGCCGAGCGCGGCCGGCCGAGGAAGGCCACGCCGAAGGCGCGCACGAAGCAGGTCGCGGCCAGCGCCGCCGACAGGGCCAGGATCGCGCCCGCGGCCGGGATGGCGACGCGCAGGCCCCATTCCGGCAGCTGCGGGCTCAACAGGATCGCCTGGAAGGTCAGCCATTCCGACACGAAGCCGTTGAGCGGCGGCAGGGCCGAGATCGCCGCGGCGCCGACCAGGAACAGCCCGGCGGTCACCGGCATGCGGTGGATCAGCCCGCCCATCAGGTCGATGTCGCGCGCGCCCGTGCCCTGCAGCACCGCGCCGGCGCCGAGGAACAGCAGCGTCTTGAACTGCGAATGGCAGAACACGTGCATCAGCGCGGCGGTGAGCGCCAGCGCCGCGGCCGGGGCCTTGCCGCCGGCCTGGAACGCCAGGGCCAGGCCCAGGCCGATGAAAATGACGCCGATATTCTCGACCGTGCTGTAGGCCAGGAGGCGCTTCAGGTCGCGCTGCATCAGCGCGTGCAGCACGCCCATGACGGTGGTCAGCGCGCCCAGCGCCAGCACCACGAGGCCCCACCACCAGGCCGGCCCGGTGATCAGGTCGAAGACCAGGCGCAGAAAGCCGTAGACCGCGACCTTGGTCATGACGCCGGACATCAGCGCCGAGACATGGCTGGGCGCCGCGGGATGGGCCAGCGGCAGCCAGACATGCAGCGGCACCAGCCCGGCCTTGGACCCGGCCCCGAGCAGCGCCAGCACCAGCACGACCGCGGCGACGGCCGGCGCCGGGGCGGCCGAGCGGATCTGGTCGAAGGCATAGCCGCCGGCCGTGCCCGCGAGCAGGCCGAAGGCGAGCAGCAGGGCGAAGGTCCCGCCCGCCGCCATCACCAGGTAGACGAGGCCGGCGCGCCTGTTCTCCGGGTCTCGGTGATGCGCCATCACCAGGAGCCAGGAGGCGAGCGACATGAACTCCCAGGAGAACAGGAAGGTGAAGGCGTCGTCGGCCAAGAGCACCAGGTTCATGCCGGCCAGGAACGGGCCGAAGAAGGCGAGCACGCGGGCGGGTTCGTGCTCGTGCCGGCCATAGCCGATGCCGTAGAGCGCCGCCATCGCGCCGCCCAGGTTGACCACGGCGAGGAAGAACCCGGCCAGCACGTCGAAGCGGAACCGCGCCTCGATCCAGGGCAGGCCGACCGGCAGCCG
>JAEULC010000432.1 GCA_016792605.1 Rhodospirillales bacterium | reverse complement strand
GACCGGCGACATGGGGCTGGAGCTGGGCGAGGGCGCGATCTGCTTCGGCTTCATCCTGGGCGCGGGCCTGCCGCTGGGGGCCGGCCTGACCTGGATGCTACGCCGCGCGCGGCCCTTGTCGCCCGGCCCCGTCGCTGCGATGGGCGGCCTGGGGGCGGCGGCGCTGGCGGCGGTGCTGCTGCAGTTCTTCCACCCGTTCGACATCACGGTCATGGACCTGGGCATGCACGCGCTGGCGGTAGCGATCGTCATCGCCGCCGCGTCGCTGTCGTCCCGGCTCGGCGCCGGGATCAGTCCTCGGCCGACAGCAGTCCCGACTTGAACAGGATGCCGGCGACGCCGGCGCCGACCAGCGGGGCGACGACGAACAGCCAGAGCTGCCCGACCGCGCCCGGCGTGCTGGCCCAGCCGACGATCGCGGGACCGATCGAGCGCGCCGGGTTGACCGACACGCCGGTCACGTTGATGCCGACGATGTGGATCACGGTCAGCGCCATGCCGATGGCGAGGCCGGCGAGATGCGCCGGCGCGCCCTTCTGCGTCACGCCCAGGATACAGACCAAGAACAGGAAGGTCGCCACCGCCTCGAACAGGAAGGCGGCGACGACGTTGTACTCGCCGAGATAGCCGGCACCCCAGCCGTTCTGGCCGAGGCCGCCCGACCAGCCCGACGCCTTGCCCGAGAGGATCAGGTGCAGCACCAGCGCGCCGGCCAGCGCGCCCAGCACCTGCGCCACCCAGTAGCGCACCATCTCGCCGGCCTCCATGCGCCCGGCCAGGAACACGCCGAAGCTGACCGCCGGGTTGACGTGGCAGCCCGAGACCGGGCCGATGCCGTAGGCCATCGTCACGATCGCCAGGCCGAACGCGAAGGCGATGCCGAGCACGTCGATCGCGGTGGCGCCCTTGCCCATGCCGGCGATGACCGCCGCGCCGCAGCCGAACAGGACGAGCGTGAACGTGCCGATGAACTCGGCGACCATCTTCTTCATGGGATCCCCCTCCAGGACGCGCGGCCAGTCGCCGTCATGACGCCGGCCCGCGCTGGCCGGACTATCGCGCCGAACCCCCTCGGGAGCAATCCACGCGAAAGGCTAGAACGAGCTCGCCCTAGTCGCGGATATCGGGCGCGAAGCGGGGGAAGAGCTGGTCGTTCTCCAGATGGACATGCTCCATCAGGTCGTCGATGAACTTGGCCAAGCCGGCATAGAGCACCTGCCACGACCGGCAGGCGCCATCGGGCAGCGTCAGGTCGTGGGTCAGGGCGCGCAGCGCGGTCAGGTGCCTGGTGTGCTCGTCATGCTCGTGGCGCATCTGCGCGATCGGGTGGCGGATCATCGGCGGCGCCATGCCCTTGCCCTCGCTGGCGCAGTCGCGCATCAGCGGGAACAGCACCAGCTCTTCCTTCTGCATGTGCGATTCCAGCTCGAGGCCGAGGCGGTGCAGCTCGTCGGCCAGGCCAAGCGGCGCCCGGGGATGGTCGGCGTGGACGCGCTCGACCTTGCGCGCCAGGCGCAGGAGCTCGGGCAGCTCGCGGCGATGGACCTCGTGGAACCGCGCCAGGATGTGGTCGAGCAGCCCGCCGGTCTCGCGCGGGACCGCGGCGGCGGGGAAAGGCTGCGGCGTGGCCGCCGCCAGGTCGGCGCCAGGAATGGAAGAGATGGTCATGGGGCTTGCTCCTTTGCCATCGAGGCTTTCGCGTCGAGCTCGGCCATCAGCGTGCCGCGCTGCATGGCGATGCCGAGGCGGAAGCTCTCGGCGATGCGGCGGGCGCGATCCATGAAATGCACCCGCGCGGCCGGCGGGCAGGTTTCGTCCAGGGTTTCCTGGAACAGGCCGAGCCAGCGGGCGAAATGCGCCTCGTCGATCGGCAGGGTGAGGTGCTTCGCCATCGGCTGGCCGTGGTAGCGCCCGGTGAGCAGCGCGACCGAGGACCAGAATTCGCACATGCGCTTCAGGTGCGGTTCCCAGTCCGTGATCTTGTCGGCGAAGACCGGGCCGAGCACCTGGTCGCCGCGCACCCTGGCGTAGAAGCGCGCCACGAGGTTCTCGATCATCGCCTCGTCGATGCCGGTGGCCGACGCGATCCGCGCCGTGGCGGCGGCGCGATGCTCGGGCATGGGGACGGGATTGCTGGTCTCGGTCATGAACCGTCGCCGCTCCTTAAAACAGGTATTTTATATACCGATTTAATGCCGGGGCGACAAGCCGTGGGGCTGCGGCCTAAGGTCGCGGCCTTGTCGTGACTCATTTGCTGCTGAAAATAAGGCACCCGTCCGGCTTCCCGCGCGGCACAGTGATAAAGGATGCCTCTGCCTAAGCCTTTTAGCTGGTGCCGTCGAGATTGACGGGCAAGTTCTTGACCAACTGTGCGTTAATCACGGCTTCGATTGCCAAAATCTCAAGCAGCGACATGTCCTCAGGTCGAAGGCCGCGGATGACTGCATACGCATCGCTCTGAACGGCAGGCTCGGAGCGCACTCGGAGTCGACGATCCTTAGCTGTGCCGCAAGAGCGGATCCTTCCGGCGTTGAGTACGGCGAAGGCGTCTTTCGGGTAGACCTTGCGATAGCAGGCGATATCCTCGACGGCACGAGCTAGGCGATCGCTCAGGCTTGCTCCGTCGAAGAACTCCAGCCAGGAACCAGATAGATACTCTTCATCGTCACGAAGGGTGAATGCGAGTGCAGTAACGCTCACCGAGCCGTCGCTCGCCGTTACCTTGGATCGGTTGGGGCACTGACGGACATAATGTTCTTCGTCCCTTAAGTCTCTAGGCGCCAGTGGCATCCGTCATCCAATCACGCACTTCGTACGGCGCAAGCACATGTTCGAGCCGTTTCAGCGGACCCTGATACGCAGCGTTCTCGGACTGACCGTCCGTAGTAACCCGAGAAACAACAACCCGCGCGTTGTCCTTTTCAAGAAACTCGATCGTGAGGCGCCGCTCCCCATTGAACCACGCAGCGGCCACGTTGCCCGCATTGCTCACGAGCAAACGAGGAACTCGGAGATTCTTGGCCAAGGTCGCGTAGCGCAAAAATGTTCTGAAGCTGGCAACAGTCGGCAGCCTATCTTCCTCGTGCCAGCTATCTGTCTCGAGGATGTCGTCTAGCTGCGCTGAAATGCCGGCCCGCCACTGCGGCGTTAGATGCATCGCAAACTTGGCGGCCTCAATCTTCAGCTCCGCTCGACGGACGTATAGTCGGTCTTCAAACACCTTCTGCGGCGCGGCAGTGACGCCGCCCGCACCAGACCTAGCTTGTAGCAACCGGTTGCGGTTTGCATCAAACTGGGTCACCAGCGAACTAGCCGAGTTTGATGCTTCCACAAACGGCGTGTACGGCGAAAGCGGCAGCGGCAGCCCGGCCTCCCCAAACGCGCGCGTGCCTACCCCCCCAAAGACCAGTTGTTGGGCGGGAAGAACAAGGCGGGAGATAGATTGAATATTCGTCATCTTGCTAGCTATCGAAGAGCGCACGCGCTTCCTCAGTGATACACGCCTCAAATACCTTATTTTTAACAGTACGCATACGCTCAAATTCGCTCCAGATATCCGACTCCTTTGAGCTAACTCCATCAGCCAAATAGAGATCGATATCAAGCAACAAAGACGTATGGTCAACTAGAACTGGGTCGACAACTCCAGAATTCAAATTAACTTGATATGGGGGTACAGCCAAAGAATATATTCCACTGACTGAATACGCATGAAGTTGCTTCACTATTTCATTTGGCACAGACATTCCTATTTTTAAATACTTTGCAGGTGCAAATTCTTTTCCCGGGATATCAATGCGATTTATATAGCGGAGGCCAAGTCGGTTTGCCTTTCTATAGTCTGTAACTTTCTTGACGGCCTCATGATCGTCTCGGGCGCGGGCCGAAAACTGCTCCCAAGATGTGTAGGGCGCGAGGCGGGCGCTGGCTACCTTGGAGGCAGACAGGAGAAGAACATCGGCCTGATCCTTGCTCGCTAGGCGTACGCCTTCTGGCACGCGCTCCAAGGTCGCTTGGCCGTCCTGGACACTTAGGTTCACGCCGATCCGCGATTGATGATCGGGATAGGTGGATTTAAGCCGCGCCGCTACACGATCAATCGCTGTATCGCTGATGGGCTCTGCGTACTGAATCTCAAGCACGCACTCGGTTATCGGGGGCCGCTTGTAATTTCCTGCTGGCATGCATTCCACCAAATACTAGGCCTGAAAAGGCTAGCCTTCCTCCTGGCGTGCGCCAAGGCCTAAGCCTCGTGCAGCACTGGCATAGCTGAAGTGTCTGTTGATCGCCTCCAGCGGGGGACGAAGCCTGCCATGTCGGAGATCGTGTGGGCCAGCGCACTTCAGGATAAGTAATTCAGCGTGTCGCTAAAGGTCACGCCCCTCAAGGCCGCGGCCGGACCGCGCGCGCGGACTTGTCGGGTTCGCCGAGCAGCCGGCGCATCGCCTTGAGGCTGCCGGGATTCTTCACCAGGTCGGCGAGCGTGTAGCGGTCGAGCACGGCCAGGAAGGCCATCAGCGCCTGTTCCAGCGGGCCGCGCAGGCTGCAGGCCGGCGTGATGATGCAGTCGCCCTCGGGGTCGAAGCATTCGACCAGCGCGAAGCCGTCCTCGGTCGCGCGCACCACGGCGCCGATGTTGATCGCCTCGGCCGGCCGCGCCAGCCTGAGCCCGCCGCCGCGGCCGCGGATGCTCTCGACCACGCCGGCCTGCACCAGGGTCTGCGCCACCTTCATCAGGTGGTTGCGCGAGATGCGGTAGCGCGCGGCGATGGCCTCGATCGTCTGCAGCCGGTCGGGCTCGATCGCCAGGTACATCAGCAGGCGCAGCGAATAGTCGGTATGGAGCGTCAGGCGCATGGCGCGGCAATCATATAGCGTCGGACGCGCCGCGTCAGCGCCTGCAACGATCGACGGATGTGGCGGCAATTGCGTTGCGGCCCGATCCGTCGGATGGTGAGTGCGCCCATGGACTACACCTTCCGCTTCACCCCGGTCCTTTCCCGCATCGACCAGCTCCTCGACGGGCTGGTCGTGACGCTGTGGATCAGCGCCGTGGTGATCGTCCTGGGGTTCCTGGTCGGGCTGGGCGGGGCGCTGGCCTCGCGGTCGCGCTCCGCCGCACTGCGCCGCGCCGTGCTGTGCTATGTCGAGGCGATCCGCAACACGCCGTTCCTGGCCCAGCTCTTCTTCCTGTATTTCGGCCTGCCGGCGCTGGGGCTGAAGCTCGACGCGGTGCCGGCGGCGCTGATCGCGCTGGTCATCAACCTCGGCGCCTACTCGACCGAGATCGTGCGCGCGGGGATCGACGCCGTGCCGCGCGGGCAGTACGACGCCGGCATGGCGCTGGGACTGTCGCGCGCGCAGATCATGCGGCTGATCGTCCTGAAGCCGGCGCTCCGCATCGTCTTCCCCGCCCTGGCGAGCCAGTTCACGCTGTTGATGCTGGCAACCAGCATCCTCAGCCAGATCGGCGTGGAAGAGTTGTTCCACATGGCCGGCATCGTCGATTCGGTGACGTATCGGAGCTTCGAGGTCTACGCCGTCACCTGCGGATTCTACCTAGCCTCGGCGCTGGCCTTCCGGCTGCTCTTCGCGCTGATCTACCGCCTGGCGTTCGCCGAGCGCCTGGGCGTGGAGAAGCCCGACGGCGGCCCGAAGGCGCCCGGTGTCGCCCCCACTACCGCGGTGCAGCACTGATGTTCCGCAGTTTCGGCTGGCCCGAATTCCTGGTGCTGCTCGACGGCCTGCAATGGACGGCGGCGATCAGCGTGGTGACCTTCGCCGGCGGCGGCGCGCTGGGGCTGTTGATCCTGCTGTTGCGCGTCGCCCCGTCCCGGCCGGTGCGCTGGCTCGCCGTCGGCTACATCCAGGCGATCCAGGGCACGCCGCTGCTCGGCCACCTGTTCCTCATCTTCTTCGGCCTGCCGCTGCTCGGCTACCCGATCTCGCGCTGGTCCGCGGTCTCGCTCGCCATGTCGATCTACGCCAGCGCCTTCCTGGCCGAGATCTGGCGCGGCGCGGTGCAGGCCGTGCCCTCGGGGCAGTGGGAGGCGGGCGCGGCGCTGGGCCTGACGCGGCTGAAGCAGTTCCGCCTGGTGATCCTGCCGCAGGCGCTCACGATCGCCATTCCGCCGACCGTCGGCTTCATGGTGCAGATCGTGAAGAACACGTCGCTCGCCTCGATCATCGGCTTCGCCGAGCTCAGCCGCCGCGCGCAGCTCGTCAACGGCACCACGTTCGAGCCCTTCCTGGTCTACGGCGTCACCGCCGTTCTCTATTTCTGCCTGTGCTTCCCCCTGACGAAATGGAGCCGCGCGCTGGAGCGACGGCGGGCCCTCGCGCGGTGACGGCTTGCTGACGCGGCGCTTATACTGCTAGCGTTTGAAAGCGATTACTTAACGGGGGGAGCATAGTGTCATGAGATTATCGATCGCCATCGCCGCGACGGCACTGCTGGTCGGCAGCGTCTTCGCCGCATCCGACGCGCGCGCCGACCTCAAGGAAATCCTCGACAAGAAGACCATCCGCATCGGCACCCAGATGGACAACCCGCCCTTCGGCTACCTGGACGCGCAGGGCAAGCCGACCGGCTTCGACATCGAGTTGGGCCAGATGATCGGCAAGGCCTTGGGCGTGAAGGTCGAGGTCGAGCAGATCATCGGCGCCAACCGCATTCCCTACCTCTTGACCAACAAGATCGACCTGGTGGTTTCGGGCATGGGCTCGACGCCGGAACGCGCTGTGCAGGTGATGTTCACCAGCCCCTACGCCGCGCTCTATCTCGGCGTATACGGGCCGAAGGACAAGACGGTGAAAGGCCCCGAGACGCTGGGCTCGCTCAAGGTGTCGTCGGTGAAGGGCACGACGCAGGACCTGACCCTGACCGCGATGGCACCGACCGCGAGCATCGTGCGCTACGACGACGACGCGACCTCGCGCACCTCGTTCCTGTCCGGCCAGACCGACCTTTGGGCGACGCTCAACACGCTGGCGATGGACATCTCCAAGCGCAACCCGGATAAGCAGATCGAGCTGAAGTTCAAGCTGCGCAACTCGCCGGCCCACATGGCGATGCGCCAGGGCGACTTCGCGCTGCTGCAGTGGCTCAACACCTACATCTTCTTCATTCGCGGCAATGGCGAACTGCAGCGCCTGCACCGCACCTGGCTGAACGACGACATGGGCGGGTTGGAAGCGATGTAGTCATCGGTGCTGGAGCGGCCTAGCACCGTTCCAGCACAATCCGACTTGACGCCGTTGTCCCACACACCGGCATTCCGCACGGCGACCCCTCGCGCGATGCGATCGACCGTCTGTCCAACCGGCGATCAGAGGAGGGCGTGGCCGCTCCAGGCGCGCAGGAAGGTCCAGGCGACGAACCCCGTGTAGAGGAGCGCGAACGCCGCGACGCAGGCGCGCGCGGCGGCGACCGGCAGAAGCCGGCCGGCGAGGAAGCCCGCCAGGGGCACCGCATGCATCGCGTGGGTGGCGAAGAAATGCGCCACGCGCAGGTCGCCCTCGCCCACGCTGTGCGTCAGGCGCTGCGCCATGGCGCCGGCAGCGGCCACGGTGAGCGCGAAGGTCAGGATCAGCCCCACGCCCAGCGACAGGCGGAAGGCGGCGTCGAGGCGGCTGCGGCGGTCGCGCAGGATCAGGATGCCGTATACCGGCGCCGCGGTGGTCAGGAACACGGCGAACACGCCCATGAGCTGGTAGGCCGCCGCCATTGCCGGGCTGTGGATGTTGAAATGCGACGGCACGCCATGCATCGCCGCGCCGCCGATCCAGGCCATTTCGCCGGCGACCGCGACCAGCACCGCCCCGGCATAGACGCGATACCAGCGCGCCGCGGTCGTGCCCGGCGGCAGGAAGCCGGCGTACCAGGCAAGCGTCGCCAGATAGGTCGCGAGCGCGAGCGCGAACTTCAGCGGCTTGATCCACAGATTCTCGCCGAGCAGCGTGCGCTGCTCGAGCGCGAAGGCCACCAGCATCGGCGCGGCAAGCGCCAGCAACACCAGCGCGCCGGCGGCGAAGATCGGCTCGCGGCGGAAGAGCGCGAGGGCCGGCGACGCGCCGGTGGCGGTCATCGGCAGGGCCACGGCGGTCATGGGCGGGCGTCCGCGGCGATCGCCCCCGCCTTCGCCTGCAATGCCCGCGCCCCGCGCAGGCAGGAGAAGGCGAAATACCCGGCCGGGCCGAACAGGAAGGTCAGCGCCAGGCAGGGCGCCGCCAGGGCGAAGGCGATGCCCTCGGCGCGCGCCGTGCGCACGACCCAGGCGCCAACCAACAGGTCGAAGGCGAGATAATGCAGCCAGCCTGCCAGCGCCACGCCCGGATCGTCGAACAGGCGCATGACGTCGCGCAGCGTGCCGAACCCGCCCTCGGCGCCGGTCCAGAAGGCCAGCACCAGGCCGGCATAGGCGACGGCGAGGAGCAGCGGGATCGCCAGCCCGGCCACGCGATCGGCCAGGCGCGGCAGGAAGGGCGAGGCCAGCAGCACCCCCCAGCCCGCCAGGGCCGTCATGTTGCCGAGCTTGAACAGCAGGTCGAGGGTCATCCCGCATCTCCATGGCGACAGCGACCAGGCCAAGGTGACCGGGTATCTATCCACTGTCAAGATTGTATTTTGACAATGCCTAGATCGCGCGGTACGGTCACCCATGCCTTCGCGCCCTCCCCCGCGCGCCAAAGCGTCGCGGCAACCCAAGTCCTACCACCACGGCAACCTGCGCCCGGCGCTGCTGGCGGCGGCGGAGCGCGAGCTGGCGGAGCACGGGATCGAGGGCTTCTCGCTGCGCGGCGTCGCCAAGCGCGCCGGCGTCAGCCACGCCGCGCCCGCGCATCATTTCGCCGACGCCACCGGCCTCTTGACCGCGCTGGCCGCGCTGGGGTTCGAGCGGTTCGTCGCGGCGCAGAAGGCGCGCCAGACCAAGGCGGCAACCGACGGGCTGTCGCAGCTCGTCGCGGCCGGCCTCGGCTATATCGACTTCGCCCGCGCGCACCCTGCCCTGTTCCGGCTGATGTTCTCCTCGGACCGGCCGGACCATGGCGACCGGACGCTCTGCGCCTCGGCGGAGGCGGCGATGGCGAAGCTGGTCGACGACGTGCGCGGCGCCGACCCGCAGGCGGACGCGGCCGGCACCCTGGCCGACAGGGCCGCGACGGCCTGGGCGCTCGCCCATGGGCTGGCCGACCTGCTGGTGGCGGGGCGGCTGAAGATGGTGCTCAAGCGGCCGGCAGCCGAGCAGCAGTCCTCCCTTGCCGCGATCCTGCGGCAGGGCCTGGCCCCGCGATAGCGGCCGCCCCGGGATCTTTCCCGGAAAGCCTCGACTTTCGCGCCGGGAGCGCGCAGCGTGGAGACCGCGACGCCCGCCCCATCGCGCCCGATCCCCGGGCGCGACCCTCCAGCCGCCCTCCGGCAGAAACGAACGGGATCCGATGTGCTTCTCGGCCACGGCAAGTTTCGTCACGGCCGCGATGACGGGAGCGGTCGGTCTCGTCGCGATGACCAGGGCGCGCGATCGCCGTGCCCTGCCGCTGGCGGCGGCGCCGCTGGTGTTCGGGGTGCAGCAGGGCATCGAGGGACTGCTGTGGCTCCATCTGTCGGCGGCCCCGACCGGCGCCATGACGAGCGCCCTGGCCTTCCTCTTCCTGGTCGTTGCGCTGGTGCTGTGGCCGGTATACGCGCCGGTAGCCGTGCTGCTGGTCGAACCCGGCGAACGGCGCCGGCGGCTCATGCGCCTCTGCCTTGCGGTCGGCGGCGGCGTCAGCGCCTACATGCTCTGGTGGATCCTGACCCGGCCGCCCGCGGCGGTCATCGCCGACGGTCACATCGTCTACGTGACCGGCCTGGGCCATGCCGCGGCGATCGCGCCGGCCTATCTCGTGGCGACCAGCTTGCCGCTGTTGTCGTCGTCGCGCCGCAGCGTGGTCGCGCTCGGCGGCATCGTGGCCGCCGGCTCCGTCGTCGCCTACGGCTTCTACTGGGAAGCGTTCGTGTCGGTGTGGTGCTTCTTCGCCGCGGCCGCCAGCCTGGCGATCCTGGGACACTTCGAGCACGCGCACCGGCGTCGCCAGCGTCTCGCCGCCGCCGGCATGGCGGCGTGACCCGCTAGTACCGCTCCAGCACTTCCGCGCCCTGGCCGTTGGCCCAGGTGCCGTGGAGCTTGCCGTCCGGCGCTATGCGGTAGATCGCCGGCGAGGACTGGCCCCAGTCGATCACCAGCCGGTCGCCCTGGAAGCCGCCGACGCCGCGATAGACGCTGCCGACGTTCCAGTTGAACTCGTAGACCCCGCCCTGGCGCGCGATCCGGACCGAGCCGCTATAGGGCGTGCCGTTCGGGTTGGTGCCGGTGACCTTGTAGTTCCCCTCGATCGGTCGCGGCGGCACCAGGCCGACCTGCGGCGATGCCTGTGGCGCTGGCGGCGCGACAACGGGCGGCGGCGCGGCGGCTGGCGGGGAGGGCGCGGCGGCGACTTTCGGCGGCGCGCCGGCCGGCTTGTCGAGCTCGGCGATGCGCAGCCGCGCCAGGTTGGCGAACACGCCCTGCGGGAACTGCTGCAGGTAGGCCCGGTACTCCTCGGCGCGGTTGCTCTGCTGCGCCGAGCGCCAGAACAGCATCTCGGTCTCGCTGCCGGCCCCGCCTGCTGTGGGCGCACCGGCCGCGGCCGCGCCGGCGGGGGCCGGCGGCGCAGCGATGTTGACCGTGAGGTTGATGACCAGGTCGCCGCGCAGCGAGGACGAGGTCCACGGCGTCTGCTGCCCCCCGGTGCGCTTCTCGACCTCGACCGTGACGCGCTTGAACACCTCCTCGACCTTGAGGCCGGGCACCGCCATCGCCTTCACCAGCTCCTCGGTATAGGGGCCGTTCGATCCCTCGCCGTCGGCCGCGACCGAGCCCGGCGCGGTGGCGTAGGCGATCAGCCCGCCGCGCGCCGCGTCGACCGCGGTGAGCCCGCGCGACCCGCCGCGCATCTTGCGCTCGAACGGGTTGTTGCGGCAGGCGTCGAGGATCACGAGGCTGACCCTGGGCTGCGCCAGCTCGACTTCCTCCAGCAGCGCGCCGATGTCGACGGCCTGGAAGCGCAGGTCGCTTTCCTGGTCCAGCCTGGCGTCGACGGGAATCAGGTAATTGCGGCCGCGCGACTGGATGCCGTGGCCGGCGTAGTAGACCAGCGACACCACGCCCGGCGCGAGCTTGCGGGTGAAGTCGCGCACCGCCGCGCCGATCTGGTCGCGCGTCGCATCCTCGCGCAGGATCACGTCGAAGCCGAAGCGCCGCAGCGTGTCGGCCATCAGCCGCGCGTCGTTGACCGGGTTCTTCAGCGGCTGCTCGCGATAGGCGGCGTTGCCCAGGACCAGCGCGACGCGGGCCTCCTTGGCCTGGGCGCAGGCCGGCGCGGCCGCGGCGATTGACGCCACCAAGACCGCGAGGAGAAATGCCCCGATGCGCAGGGCACCGCTGCCCAGGCCCATGCCCCGTGCCCGTTCGCCATGAAACCTGAGGAAGCTTATCCGCCTGCGCGGCCGGCGCAAGCGGCGGACGCGCGCTATCGCTCGCGCTTGGCTGCCGTGGCGTGATAGCCGATGCCGGGGCACTCGCAGTGGATGGCCCAGGTGCCGACCTGGTTCGGCATCTTGGTCAAGGTCGCTCCCCACGCCCCGCTCTTTGGATTGACCTGGGCTGAGGTCGCCTCGCCCCAATCCGCGCGCACGGAAACATGCGCTCCCTGGGCCGCCGTTCCGTCGGCGGCCTTGGCGGTGCCGGAGACCGATATGACCGCCACCGCGCCGATCTTCACGCGGTTCGGGCTTGCGGCACAGGTCAAGGTCATGATCGCCTCCCGGGCTAGAATCCGCGGCTAGCGGCGGGATGCCGCGCCGCCTTCGGTCGACTTGTGGATCTCCCACTGGGCCATCGACTTCACCGCATCCTCGGTCATCGTCGCAGGGCGCGAGCTTCGGTCGGGATACAGATGCTTATTGAAGATATGGACGCGGAGTTGATCGCGCGTGGCGAACTTCGCGTGGCATTTGCCGCATTCGAATTGAGCCATGGCTTCTCCTTTCGTCGTCCCGGCGGGCGGGGCGCCGTCACCGCTTCGGGTAGTGCATGCAGGTGCAGTAACCGCTCGAGTCGAAGCCGAACGTGCACAAGGCATGCTCACCATATTTCTTGCAGGACGGGTCCATGTGTCCCGACGCGCAGACCGGTCCGGGATGCTGATGGCGCACATGGGCCTTCAGGTTGGCCTGAAGGAACTCGGCGGCCGTGCCGTCCTTGATGGCGGCCTTGAGCCTCGGGTCGCTGGCGGCGAATTTTGCGTCATCCTTGGAAAGGAATCGCGCCAGTGCATCGAGATCAGTCGTGGCACCAGGTTTTGGCATGACAACACCTCCGTACCCTAGGTCGTCGGTGCGACGAGTCCGCCTCCGCCGCTGAATGCGGCGCGCAACAGGCCGATCGGCGCTAGGCGCGACGATCCGACAGCGGCCCTCGAAACGTAGAACCAACGATAGAGGATGAAGCGCGTGCCGCCTTGATCTACGTCAACGCTGCTGCGACCTGCCGTGCGCGATTGCGGCGGGCGAAGATCGGGCATCCAGGAGGCCACGACCAGGCCGGAAACGGTTTATGTTGCAGCGCAGCAAAAATGCTGCGATAAACTTCCAACAGCGCCGCCTGCGACCTGCCCTGCCGCCGCGGCCATGCCCCATGCCCTGCCGGAGTTCCCGAAGAGATGCGCCTGGACGCCATCGCCATTGGCAACAACCCGCCCGAGGACGTGAACGTCGTCATCGAGGTGCCGATCGGCGGGGAGCCGATCAAGTACGAGCTCGACAAGGCCGCCGGCACGCTGGTCGTCGACCGCTTCCTCTACACCGCCATGCGCTATCCCGGGAATTACGGCTTCGTGCCGCACACGCTGTCGGACGACGGCGACCCGATCGACGTGCTGGTCGCCAACACCCGGCCGATCATCCCTGGCGCGATCATCAACGTCAGGCCGATCGGCGTGCTCAAGATGGAGGACGATGCCGGCGGCGACGAGAAGATCATCGCCGTGCCGGCGCCGAAGCTGACCCAGCGCTACGCGCATGTGATGAACTACTCCGACCTGCCGGCGATCACGCTGCAGCAGATCCAGCACTTCTTCGAGCACTACAAGGACCTGGAGCCCGGCAAGTGGGTGAAGGTGATCGGCTGGGGCGACGCCGGGGAGGCGCGCAAGCTGATCGCCGAGGCGATCGTCCGGGCGGAGGCGAAGTCTTGAGCGAAACCACGGTCGGCCG
>JAEULC010000416.1 GCA_016792605.1 Rhodospirillales bacterium | reverse complement strand
TTCTGGTCGGCATGGCGCGCGCGGTCGAGGCAGAGGGCCTGTTCGCGCCCGGGTTGGTCCTGCTGTCGGCGGGCGGCAGCGCGTTCTTCGACCTGGTGGCCGACACCTTCGCCAAGGCCGGCTTGAAGAGCGAGACCCAGGTCGTCACGCGCAGCGGCTGCTACCTGGCGCATGACTCGCTGTCCTACACCCAGCACTTCGCGGCGATGATCGAGCGCGACCCGTCGCTGACGAATCTCGGCCTCGGCCTGGTGCCGGCGCTGGAAGTGTGGGGCTACGTGCAGTCCAGGCCCGAGCCGACCAAGTGCCTGGTGACGATGGGGCGGCGCGACGTCGGCACCGATTCCGGCAATCCCGTGCCCGAGCGCTGGTTCCGGCCCGGGCACCACAACCGCCCCGAGGCCTTTGCGCAGGGGAGCAAGACGGCGCCTGTCGTGACCGGCCTCAACGACCAGCACACCCATGTGCAGCTCGACCCGTCCTCGCCCCTGCGCGTCGGCGACATGGTCGGCTTCGGCGTCTCGCATCCCTGCACGACGTTCGACAAATGGCCGATGATCTACGTCGTCGACGACGACTACAGTATCGTCTCGGCGATTCGCACTTACTTCTAGAACGGGCGGTGTCGGTGCGCGCGCTGCCCCTCCCGAAGGTCTACCAACTGATCGAGCCCGGCCCCGTCGTCCTGTTGACGACCGTGCGCAAGGGCCGGGCCAACGTCATGACCATGTCCTGGCACATGATGGTGGAGTTCGAGCCGCCCTTGATCGCGTGCGTGGTCAGCGGAGCGAACTACAGCTTCGACGCGCTCTGCCGCACCAAGGAATGCGTGGTCGCCATTCCCGCAGCATCTCTGGCGGCAAAAGTAGTCAAGGTGGGCAATTCGTCCGGGCGCGATGGCGACAAGTTCAAGGCCTGCGGCCTGACTCCGGTGCCGGCCGAGCGGGTTGCAGCGCCGCTGATCAAGGAATGCTTCGCTAATCTCGAGTGCCGCGTCGCCGATGCGCGCATGGTGCGGCGCTACAATCTGTTCATTCTCGAAGTGCTGAAGGCTTGGGTCGATCCGGCGAAGAAGCATCCGAAGACCATCCATCATCACGGCTATGGCCGGTTCGTGCTGGACGGCAGGACGGTGACGCTGCGCTCGCGCATGCGATAGGCGTTACGGGGGCGCGTGCGCTTCGTCACACTTGGCCGGTGCGCGGGGTCACAGCATGTCCGGGAGGGTGGGCCTATAACGGAGACAACAACGCGATGCGTTGTTTCTATCCCCCTCCCAGTTCCCTCTCCTTGGGCCGTTCGGGAAACCGAGCGGCCCCTTCTTTTCCGGGCCGGGGCTTTCTCGGGGCTAGGTGTCGGAGCCGAACAGGCGGGACACGGGCAGGGCCTGGGCGAAGGTCTGGCCGATCTGGGACGGGTCGCCGACGAAGCGCACACCGGCCGACCGCCGGTCGCGCCAGACGAGTTCGGCCGGGAAATCGCCGAAGCGGTCGACGATCAGCGTGAAGCGCTGCGGCAGCTCCATGCTCTCGAAGACGCGCAGCTTAGCGCCCGAGGCGGAGATGTTGAGGATCACGCAATCCAGCACGCGCGACGCCGCCACGATGCGCCCGGTCCACACCACGGTGAAGCGCGGATGGTTGCGCCGCGGCTCGCCCGGGCGCAGCTCCGTCGGCCGATTCTCGATCGGCGGCGAAGCGGGCGCAGAAGCGAATTTGTTGTCCTCGGCCATGCCGCTACCGGAAGTGAATGATATTGCCATGCCCCGCCGCCAGTGCCGCCATTGTCCGTTGGTCCCTCGCGGCAGTGCGAATTTGTCGAGCAAATCCTAGGCGAGGGGCGTTAAGCGACCATTAAGCGCGTTCGCCCCGGCAACTCCTTTAGGTGCGGTGCAACAGGCGGCCAGGGCACCGAAAAGAAGCGGCCGTGCGCCTGCGAGGCAGGAGCACGGCCGTCGACCAGAGCGGTCAGTTGGGCGATTGGGCCTACTTGGCCTGGTGGGTCCCCGGCGTGGGCAGTCCGGGGCGCCCGCTAGCGCCAGTCGTTCTGGCGATAGTCCTCGTAGACCACCGGGTAGGGCGAACCCTGGGCGATCCGGTGGTCGCGGCGGTCGTAGCGGCCGTAGTCCGGGCCGTGGTCCGGGCGGCCATAGCCTGGGCGCCCGAAATCGGGATGCGCCGCCGGCTGGTAGACGCCCGGCTGGTACACCACCGCCGGCTCGTAGGGCGGCGGGGCGGGCGGGATGTAGCCGCCATAGTCCTCGCCGCTGGGGAACCGGCTGCGGCCGCTGTCCATGCGGTCGGCGACGATGGCGCCGAGCGCCGCGCCCATCAGGCCGCCGATGATCGCGCCCTGCTCCTTGCCCAGCAGCAGGCCGGCGCCGGCGCCGGCGACGCCGCCCAGCACGCCGCCGATGAGCTGCTTGGGCGGGCCGCCCGCCTGGCTGGCACTGGCGCCGAGCCCGGTCAGCGCGGCGGAAAGCGCCAGGACGGCGGCGAACTTGGAAAGCTTGCGGTTGATCATGGTCGTCACCCCTCTAGGTACCGGGCGCCTCGGTCCTCCGAGGGTTTGCTCCGGGGCGCCGGTCCATCCGTGGCGCCATTCGCAGCGGACAATAAGGGGCGGGCGCTGAACTGCCGCTGAACCCGGGCTGAACCGGATATGAACCGCCGGATTGCCTGCCCTGGAGCGCCATGCCAGTCTGGCGCTCCGGTTCAAGTCCTTGGGGGAAGTCGAGAAATCATGCCCACGCGCATCGAGCGGATGTCCGCGATCGAGCTCCTGTCGCGCTACCGCCGCAAGACCCTGTCGCCGGTCGAGGCGACCAAGGCCGTCCTGGCCCAGATTGACCGCCTGAACCCGACCTACAACGCCTACTGCCTGGTCGACCACGCGGCGGCGCTGAAATCCGCCCGGGCCTCGGAAAAGCGCTGGATGCGCGGCAAGCCGGTCGGTCCCCTGGACGGGGTGCCGGTCGGCCTCAAGGACCTGATGCTGACCAAGGGCTGGCCGACGCTGCGCGGGTCGAAGGCGATCGACCCGAACCAGGCCTGGGACGAGGACGCGCCCTCCACCGACCGGCTGCGCGAGGCCGGCGCGGTGTTCCTCGGCAAGACGACGACGCCGGAGTTCGGCTGGAAGGGCGTCACCGACAGCGTGTTAACCGGCGTCACCCGCAACCCCTGGGACAAGTCCAAGACCCCCGGCGGGTCCAGCGGCGGCGCCTCGGCGGCGCTGGCGGCGTTCATGGGGCCGTTGATGACCGGCTCGGACGGCGGCGGTTCAATCCGCATTCCGGCGGCGTTCACGGGCGTCTACGGCATCAAGGGCAGCTTCGGCCGCGTGCCGGCCTATCCCGCCAGCCCCTTCGGCACCGTCTCGCATATCGGGCCGATGACGCGCACCGTCGCCGATTCGGCGCTGATGCTGCAGGTGATGGCGCAGCCCGACTGGCGCGACTGGTACCAGCTCGAATCGACCGGCGTCGACTACACCAAGGGCCTGAACAAGGGCGTGAAGGGGCTGAAGATTGGCTACAGCCCCGACCTCGGCTACGCCAAAGTCGATCCCGAGGTCGCCAAGGCGATCGCCGACGGCGCCAAGCTGTTCCAGCGCCTGGGCGCCAAGGTCGAGGAGGTCGATCCGTCCGGCGGCACCTCGGTGTTCAAGGACAGCCACGAGACCTTCCAGGCGCACTGGTTCGCCGGCGCGGCGAATCTCCTGTCGCGCTACAGCGCCAAGCAGCGGTCGCAGATGGACTCCGGCCTGCAGGCGGCGGCGGAGGGCGGGGCGAAATACTCGCTGCTGGAGTACATGGCGGCGGTGAAGCGCCGCGAGGACCTCGGCACCCAGATGAACAAGTTCCACGAGACTTACGACCTGCTGTTAACCCCGGCGATGCCGATTGCGGCCTTCGAGGCCGGCATCGAGGTGCCGAAGGGCTCGGGGCTGACGCGCTGGACCGAGTGGACGCCGTTCTCCTACCCGTTCAACCTGACGCGCCAGCCAGCGGCCTCGATCCCCTGCGGCTTCACCAGGGCAGGCCTGCCGATCGGGCTGCAGCTCGTCGGCCCGCTCTACGGCGAGGCAGTGGTGCTGCGGGCCAGCCGGGCCTTCGAGGAGGCGCGGCCATTCGCGATGCCGGACCTCTAGGCGCCGGCCCCGGTCCGGCGCTGCGACCCACTCGCATTAACTGATTGGTACAAAACACTTTCCAGCCTTTCCATTGCCCTGGCTAGAAGGCCGTGGAATAAAACCTTTTCCTGCCCGTTTGGTTGATAGTGACCAGATTGTGGCGGATCGACTCCTCGTCGGACGGTACGGTTTGGACGCTCTGTTCCGCAGTCAGCTGGTGGCCCTGCTGCCCCGCCTCCGCCGCTTCGCGCGCGGGCTGGCCGGCAGTGCCGACCGTGCCGACGATCTGGTGCAGGCGGCGTGCGAGCGCGCGCTTGCGCGGATGGAGCAGTGGACGCCCGGTACCAGGCTCGACAGCTGGATGTACCGCATCGTCCGCACGATCTGGATCGACGAGTTGCGGGCGCGGGCGGTCAGGGACCGGGCGCATGAGCGGGAGGACCTGAGCGAGCACGTGGTGGACGGCGAGCGCAACATGGAAGCGAAGCTGACCATGGAAGCCGTGCGCGGCGCGGTCGACCAGCTTCCGCCCGAGCAGCGCGAGACGCTGATGCTGATCGCGGTCGAGGGCGTGAGCTACAAGGAGGCGGCAGACATCATGGACATCCCGATCGGGACCGTGATGAGCCGCTTGGCGCGGGCCCGGGCGGGCCTGACGCGGCTGATGGAAAAGCCCGCGCCGCGGGCCGAGTCCGAGAAGGTGGTGCGGCTGAAGCCGTAGCGATGGAGGCACAAGGGACGATGCAGCGACCGGACGAAGCGCAGATTATGGCCTATGTCGATGGCGAGCTGGATGCAGCCGCCGTCGCCGAGGTCGAGCGCGCGGTCGCGGCCGATCCGTCGCTCGCGCGCCAGGTGCGCGACATCATGGATACCAACGCCCTGCTGCGCGCGGCCTTCAACGCGCCGATGCTGGAGCCGCTGCCCGAACGCCTGCTGGCGCCGCTGGGCGCGCAGCGTCCGAGCCCCTGGCGCCGGCCGGTCGCCCGCCGCGTGATGGCGATCGCGGCCTCCGTCGCGGCGCTTGTGCTGGTGGGCGGCGGCGTGGCGGTGAACCAGGGCTACGAGCTGCCCTACACGATCACCGCCCAGGCCCAGTACAACTGGCTGAACGGCGTGGTGAACTACCATCAGGTCTACGATCGCACGGCGGCCAAGGACGAGCGGCTGCTGGTCGACGTGACGGCCGAGGACGTGGACTACCTGGAGAACTGGTTTGGCGGCCGCCTGAAGCGCGACGTGCGCCTGCCGCGGCTGGAGAACAACGGGTTCCAGCTCCAGGGCGGCCGCGTGCTGTTCATGGAAGGCCAGCCGGCGGCGCAGTTCTTCTACAAGGCCACGGACGGCGACGGCCTCGTCAGCGTCACGATCGCCCAGACGCGGCGCCGCGACATGGAATGGACGGCGACCAAGCACAACGGCCTGCGCGTCATCTACTGGCGCAAGAACGGCTACGTCTATGTCTTCGCCGGCGCCGTCGACAAGAGTGTGCTGCACAACATCGCCGCCGGTTTTCCGGACGACGAAGCCAAGACCTGATCCGTCGCTTCGCCTTCAGCCTTTGCAATCCACGACGATAGCCGTCAGGGCAGCCGCTTGCCGCTCGCCTTGTCGAACAGGTGCACGTGGCGCGGCTCGACCGAGAAGGGCAGGGTGCTCCCGATCGCGACCTGGGTTTCGCCATGGACCCGGGCGGTGACCTCCAGGCCGTCCGGCAGCTTGCCGTAGACCAGGGTCTCGGCACCGAGCGGCTCCAAGAGGTCGACCTTCAGCGGCAGGGTGGCCATGCCGGCGCCGTGGTTGAGCGTCATGTGCTCGGGCCGGATGCCGACGGTGACGTCGCCTCTGGCCGCCTGCCCCGGCAGGGCGAAGCTGACGCCGTGCCCGATCTCGACCGTGCCGTTCTCGGCGTGCCCGGGGAGGAAGTTCATCGCCGGCGAGCCGATGAAGCCGCCGACGAAGGTCGAGGCCGGGCGGGCGTAGAGATCCAGGGGCGTGCCGATCTGCTCGGCGATCCCCGCGTGCATCACGACCAGGCGGTCGGCCAGCGTCATCGCCTCGACCTGGTCGTGGGTGACGTAGAGGCTGGTGACGCCGAGCTGGCGCTGCAGCTTCTTGATCTCGACCCGCATCTGCACGCGCAGCTTGGCGTCGAGGTTCGACAGCGGCTCGTCGAACAGGAAGGCCTTGGGCTCGCGCACGATGGCGCGGCCCATCGCCACGCGCTGGCGCTGGCCGCCCGAGAGCTGGCGCGGCTTGCGCTCCAGGAGCGCGGCCAGCTCCAGGATCTTGGCCGCCTCGCGCACGCGCCGGTCGATCTCGTCCTTGGCCATGCCCCGGTTGCGCAGGCCATAGGCCATGTTGTCGTAGACGCTCATATGCGGGTAGAGCGCATAGTTCTGGAACACCATCGCGATGTCGCGGTCCTTGGGCTCCAGCTGGTTGACGACGCGGCCGTCAATCGCGATCTCGCCGGCGCTGACCGTCTCCAGCCCGGCGACCATGCGCAGCAGCGTCGACTTGCCGCAGCCCGACGGGCCGACGATCACGACCAGCTCGCCGTCGGCGACCTCCAGGTCGACGCCATGGATGACCTTGGTCTGGCCGAAGTCCTTGCGCACGCCCTTGAGTGCGACCCGCGCCATCAGCTTTCCCCGCCGGCGATCATTTCTCGGTCTCCACCAGGCCCTTGACGAACAGCTTCTGCATTGCGATCACCACCAGCACCGGCGGCAGCATCGCCAGCATCACCGTCGCCATGACGATGTGCCAGTCGGTGTTGGCGTCCGAGGTGACGATCATGCGGCGGATGCCGTAGACGATGGTGTCCATGCTGGCGTCGGTGGTGACCAGCAGCGGCCACAGGTACTGGTTCCAGCCGTAGATGAACAGGATCACGAACAGCGCCGCGATATTGGTGCGCGACAGCGGCAGCACCACGTCGCGGAAGAACTTCATCGGCCCGGCGCCGTCGATCTTCGCCGCCTCGACCAGCTCGTCGGGGATGGTCAGGAAGAACTGGCGGAACAGCAGCGTCGCGGTCGCCGACGCGATCAGCGGAATGGTCAGCCCGGCATAGGAGTTGAGCATCCCCAGGTCGGCCACGACCTTATAGGTCGGGTAGATCCGCACCTCGACCGGCAGCATCAGCGTCACGAAGATCATCCAGAAGAAGAACATCCGTAACGGGAAGCGGAAGAAGACGACGGCATAGGCCGAGATGATCGAGATCGCGATCTTGCCGAAGGCGATGACCAGCGCCATCACCAGGCTGTTGGCCATCATCTGCAGCACCGGCGTCGACTTGATCTGCTTGGTGCCGACGAAGAGCGCGTCGATGTAGTGGGTCAGCCCCATGCTGCCCGGCAGCAGCCCCATCGTGCCGTTGACGATGTCGGCGGGCTGGTGGGTCGAGGCGATGAAGGTCAGGTAGACCGGAAAGGCGACGACCGCCACGCCCAGGCACAGGATCAGGTGCGCGACCAGCTTGGCCAGCGGGCGGTGTTCAACCATGGGCGCGCTCGACCATGTCAGTAGTGGACCTTGCGCTCGATGTACTTGAACTGCACGGCGGTCAGCGCGATCACCAGTACCATCAGGATCACGGACTGCGCCGCGGATCCGCCCAGATCGCCGCCCAGCCGGCCGTCCTGGAA
>JAEULC010000402.1 GCA_016792605.1 Rhodospirillales bacterium | reverse complement strand
CGACGGCGCCGTGGTCGAGACGGTGCCGAGCGACGCGCAGGGACAGCTCGACACGACCTCGCTGGAACGGATGATCGACGGGCGGGTTAAGCTGATCGCCGTCACGCACGTGCCGACCAATGGCGGCCTCGTCAACCCGGCAGAGGCGATCGGCCGCATCGCCCGCGCCAACAAGATCCCCTACCTGCTCGACGCCTGCCAGTCGGTGGGCCAGCTGCCGGTCGACGTGACGAAGATCGGCTGCGACATGCTCTCGGCCACCGGCCGCAAGTACCTGCGCGGTCCGCGCGGCACCGGCTTCCTCTATGTGCGCCGCGACTTCCTCGACAAGCTCGAGCCGCCCTTTCTCGACCTGCACGCCGCCACCTGGGTCTCGCCCGACCGCTACGAGATCCGCGCCGACGCGCGCCGGTTCGAAAACTGGGAGGGCAATGTCGCGGCCAAGATCGGCCTGGGCGTGGCGATCGACTACGCGCTGGAATGGGGCATGGACGCGATCTGGCAGCGCATCCAGGCGCTGGCGGACAATCTGCGCGGCCAGCTCGCGAAGATCCCCGGCGTCACCGTGCGCGACCTGGGCGCGGTCAAGGGCGGCATCGTGACCTTCACCAAGGACGGCATCGCGCCCGACCAGATCAAGGCGGCGCTGGCCGAGCAGCGCATCAACGTCAGCGCGTCCGGCCGGTCATCGACGCTCCTCGACATGACCGCGCGGCGGCTCGACAAGGTCGTGCGCTCCTCGGTCCACTACTACAACAGCGAAGCGGAGATCGACCGCTTCGCCGCCGCTGTCGCCGCGCTTCGCTAGGGACTGACATCATGACACAAGATCGTTCCGCCACCGTCGTCGGCGCCGGCATCGTCGGCGTGAGTTGCGCGCTCTACCTGCAGCGCGAAGGCTTCAAGGTGACGCTGATCGACCGCGGCGGTCCGGGCGAGGGCGCCTCCTTCGGCAATGCCGGCAATCTCGGCTTCGCCTCCTGCGTGCCGGCGGGCATGCCGGGCATCCTGAAGAAGGTGCCGGGCATGCTGTTCGACAGCGACTCGCCCCTGAAGCTGCGCTGGGGCCACGCGCTGAAGGCCCTGCCGTGGTTCATGCGGTTCATTGCCAATTCCCGGCCGGAGCGGGTCGAGAAGATCGCCGACGCGCGCCACAGCCTGTTGAGCCGGCTGCACGAGGGCTACGATCCGCTGATCGCCGACGCCGGGGCGCAGGACCTGATCAACCCCACCGGCCTGTTGATGACCTGGGAGAGCGAGGCCGCCTTCGCCGGCGCTGCCTACGGGCTCGACCTGCGCCGCCGCCGCAGCATCCATTTCGAGACGCTGGACGGCAACGAGGCGCGGCAGATCGAGCCGGCCCTGTCGCAGAGCGTCGCCAGGGGCATCTACA
The DNA here is from genome assembly GCA_016792605.1 of Rhodospirillales bacterium. GTDB lineage: Bacteria > Pseudomonadota > Alphaproteobacteria > JAEULC01 > JAEULC01 > JAEULC01. The sequence goes on along the minus strand of JAEULC010000402.1, from coordinate 2,302 downwards.
TCCCGCGCCTGGCGCATGTGCTCGACCCGCTGCGCCTGACCCAGACCCTGGCGCGCCACTTCGCGCTGCGCGGCGGCACGATCCTGCGCGAGGCAGTGACCGGCTTCGAGATCGGGCCCGAAGGGCCGCGCAAGGTGCTGACCGACCGCGGCGCGCACGATGTCGCGACGCTGGTGGTCGCGGCCGGCGTGTGGTCGCGCCCGCTGGCGGCCCAGCTCGGCACCGATGTGCCGCTGGAGGCCGAGCGCGGCTACCACGTCATGTTCCATCCGCAGGACCTGTCGCTGCGCGTCGCGGTGATGTCGGCCGACCGCTACATCGCCGTCACGCACATGAAGGAGGGCATCCGCGCCACCGGCGTCGCCGAGTTCGCCGATCCCGCCGCGCCGCCCAACATGGCCAACGCGGCGATGGTGCGGCGCCAGGCCCAGGCCTTGCTGCCGAGGCTGAAGGGCGAGCCCAAGACCGAGTGGATGGGCCCGCGCCCCTCGCACCCCGACTCCAAGCCGGTGATCGGCCGCTCGCCGCGCCACAAGAACGTGATCTTCGCCTTCGGCCACGACCATATCGGCCTGGCGCTCGGCGGCATCACCGGCAAGCTGGTCGGCGAGCTGGCAACGGGAAAGACGCCAAGCGTCGACCTGGCGCCGTTCCGGCCGGACCGGTTCTGAGGTCTTTTAAAGGCCGCGCATCCGCTTCGGCGCGTAGAGCTGCTGCAGCGGCAGCGGCACGGCGGAGCGCGGCACCACTACGGTGGCCGGGCCCTGCGCGGCGCTGGCGATCGTGACCCGGGCGCGGGTGCGCTCGAACCCGTCCGCCTCGACGTCCAGGTCGTAGACGCCGACCGGCGCGGTGATGGTCACGGCGTTGGCCGGCCTGTCCAGGAGCTTCTGGCCGACCGCCAGGCCGCTCGTGGCGCTGCGGATCACCACGCGCGCGCCGGGCGCCGGGGCCCGCCCGCCTTCGAACATGACCGTGATGGTGCGGCTGCGCGTCTCGCCCATCGGCGCGGCCATCGCCGGCGCGATGAGCAGCGAGGCGATCGTGGGCGGCGGCTCCAGCGTCGACAGGCGGATGTCGGTGGTCATCGCCGGATCCTTGAACGGCGCGAGCGTGGTGAAGACGGCGAACACCGCCAGGCCCTGGGCGAAGGCCTCGCCGCGGCCGCGCGGCGGGCGCACGACGAACAGGCAGAGCGAGATCGCCACCACCAGGATCACCACCATGAAGGTCTGCTCGAAATGCGGCGCGACATTGGTCTTCAGCACCTCGCGCAGCTTCAGCAGCATGGCCGAGTTGCCATTGTTCACCAAGTCGCCGAGTACCGCCAGCAGGGCGCCGAAGGTGCTGCAGAACAGGCGGACGACGGTGTGGTCCGGAAGCTGCGCCGCCGGGATGGTACCCGCGACATCGATGTTGGCCATGGCACGTCTCCCCATATGCCGGTGCATTCCTTGCTGCCTGGAACCCTAGGCGTGTTCCGGCAATCGCGCAGTGAGCCGGTTCACAGGAAGTCTGGACGATTTAGCGCTATGGTTGTGTCGTCGGTAACCCCTGATGTCGGGAAGCGTCGATGGCGAACGAGCGGGTTGGAATTCTCTTGGTCCACGGCATCGGCGAGCAGCTCGAGCAGGGCCACCTCGTCGGCGAGGCGTCGAACGTCGTCCTGGCGCTGGAAGCGGCGCTGAAGGCCGAGGCCGGCGCCGACCCGTCGCGCAAGTTCACGATCGGCGTGGCGCATCATCGCCGCGATCCGGCCCGCGACCTCGAGGCGCGCGATCCGGCAGCACCGCTGGTGGTCACCGTGCGCTGGTTCGACGCCGCGACCGGGCGCCTGCTAGAGACCAAGGAGTTCCACTTCCGCGAGGCGTTCTGGGCCGATCTCGACGAGCCGGCGACGCTGCTCAACAACCTGCGCTTCTGGTTCTGGGCCTTCTCGATGTGGGCGGTGCGCTGGATGCCCTGGCAGGGCAACAAGTCCGAAGGGCGTCGCAAATACATGCGGCCGGCCGCGCCGGCGTCGATGCCGATCAGCGTCGCCGTGCGCCTCCGCCTGCTGCTGACCGCGATCATATTCATGCCGATCGTCGCGGGGCTGACGCTGTTCGGCACGCTGGCGAAGAAGCTCGGCTTCGGCGAGAGCCGGCTGCTGGAGTTCCTCGTCGCCTATATGGGCGACATCAAGCTCTACCAGGCGGCGCACTGGAGCGGCGGCAACCGCATGCCCGACATCGACCAGCCTCCGCGCATCGCCATCCGCCGCCGCATGGTGCGCACGCTGGTCGACATGGCGTTGGACGAT
>JAEULC010000448.1 GCA_016792605.1 Rhodospirillales bacterium | reverse complement strand
CACCAATCCGATGGTGGTCTGCCCCGAGCATCTGAAGGTGCGCGAGGGCTTCCAGCGCAAGGACCTGTTCGTCTGCGTGCACGAGCAGTTCATGACCGACACGGCGGCGATGGCCGACATCGTGCTGCCGGCGACGACCTTTCTGGAGCACGACGACATCTATCAGGCCGGCGGCCACACCCATCTGCAGGTGGTGAAGAAGGTGATCGAGCCGGTCGGTGAGAGCCGCTCGAACCACGACGTGCTGCAGGGCCTGGCGAAGCGCCTGGGCGCCGAGCATCCGGGCTTCGCGATGACGACCTGGGAGATCATCGAGGCGACGCTGAAGGCCTCGCACCTGCCCGATGCCGAGACGATCTACCGCATGGGCTGGCTGGACCTGACGCCCAGCTTCCGCAAGGCGCATTTCCTCGACGGCTTCGGCAACGCGGACGGCAAGTTCCACTTCGCGCCGGACTGGAAGCGCTGGGGCATCGACCACCAGCGCATGCCGGAACTGCCCGACCATCTGGACATCATCGAGAAGGCGGACGAGGAACACCCGTTCCGGCTGGTCACGGCGCCGGCGCGTCAGTTCCTCAACTCCAGCTTCACCGAGACTCCGGGCTCGATGGCACGCGAGAAGCGGCCGACGGCGATGATCCATCCCCAGGACTGCGCCAGGCTCGGCCTGGTCGCGGACGGGCTGGTGCGCATCGGCAACAGGCGCGGCTCGGTCGTCGTGCATGTCCGGCCCTTCGACGGGCTGCAGCAGGGCGTCGTCGTGGTCGAGAGCATCTTCCCCAACGGCGCGTTCCGCGAGGGCGCAGGGATCAACACGCTGGTCGGCGCCGATCCGGGTCCGCCCAGGGGCGGGGCGGTGTTCCACGACACGGCGGTCTGGCTGAAGCAGACGAACTGATGGCGCGGGCGCGCCGCGGATAGACGAACGAAATGGGCGGCATGTTCATCTGGCTGCTGGCGGGCATCGTGCTTGCGGCGATCCTGGCGCTGCTGGGGCGCGGCTACCTCAAGGCGGATCCGAAATCGCTCGCGCCCCTGATCCGGCGCGGCGGCTGGGTGATTGCGATCGTGGTCGCGCTCGGCCTCGCGGCGACCGGAAGGCTGATCCCCGCGCTCGAGGCGCTGGGCGCCGCCGCGTTGTTCCTCGTCCGCTGGGGCACGGTGTTCGCCCAGGCGCGCGAGACGCTGCGCGGCATGGGTGGCGCCGGCGACGCATCGCAGGGCCAAAGCCAGCCGCCGCCGGGTCGACAGGGTGGGGGAGCCATGTCGGTCGCGGAGGCGTGCCAGGTGCTGGGCGTCGGGCCGGACGCGACGGAAACCGAGATTCGCGAGGCGCATCGCCGGCTGATGATGAAGAACCATCCCGACCAGGGCGGTTCCACCTACCTCGCGACCAAGATCAACCAGGCCAAGGACGTGCTTCTGCAGCGACGCGGCTGATCGTCACGCGCTATAAGCTTGGGCCATGGCCGCCAGCCAGCCTCCCGCCAGCCAACTGCCGCCCGCGGCCTCGATCGGCCGCTCGATCGCGTTGATCTTCTCGGCCACGATCCTCTTCGCCGTGATGACCGTGCTGGTGAAGTGGCTCGGCATGATCTACGGCACGATCATCGTGTTCTTCAGCCGCGCCTTCTTCGCGCTGATCCCGGTGCTGCCGCTGATGATGCGCCACGGCCTGATCAACGCGCTCAGGACCGCGCGGCCTGGCACGCATGTCTTCCGCTGCTTCGTCGGCGTCCTGGGCATGGCGATCAACTTCTACGCCCTGACCATCCTGCCGCTGGCCGATGTCGTGGCGATCGGCTTCACCGTGCCGATGTTCACCACGGCGCTGTCGATCCCCCTGCTCAAGGAGCAGGTCGGCATTAGGCGCTGGAGCGCGGTGATCGTCGGCTTCCTCGGCGTGCTCCTGATCGTCCGCCCGGGCTTCGGCGCCGATTCGGCGCTCTCCGCCATCCCGCTCGCCGGCGCGCTGTGCAACGCCCTGGCGCTGATCTGGGTGCGCAAGCTGGCGCAGACCGAGCGCAGCGAGACCATCGTGTTCTACTTCATGGCCAGCTCGGCCGCGCTCGCCGCCTTCCTGCTGCCGGTGCAGTGGAAGACGCCGACGCCGGGCGACCTGGCGCTGCTCGTGTTCATGGGCCTGCTGGGCGGCGTCGCGCAGGTGATGCACACCTCGGCCTTCCGCTCGGCGCCGGTCGCGGTGCTGGCGCCGTTCGAGTACTCGGCCATGCTCTGGGCGGTGATCGCGGGCTACGTGGTGTGGAACGACCTGCCGACCTGGTGGACCGGCGCGGGCACGACGCTGATCGTGCTCAGCGGCCTCTACATCCTGCACCGCGAGATCGTGGTGGGCCGGCGGCGGCGGCTGGAGAAGCAGGCCTAGCGTTTCAGCGCCGCGGCGATGGCCTCGGCCGCTACGTCCATGCCCTCGCCGTTCCAGTGGGAGTCGTCGCGCCAGTAGACATACTTGCCCTGCGGCAGAAGCTGGGCTGCCCTTGCCTGCAGGAACGGCGTCAGGTCGAGCGCCGGCACGCCGATGGTGCGCGCCGTCGCGTCGATGAACGCCCAGCGGATGTTCGGCAGGGCGGCGGCGGGGGCGATCTTGTCGGCGTAGACGCGGTATTTCGTCGGCGCGAAGGCGATCAGCCGGAGATGCGGCGCCATCGCCTGCAGCGCCGCGGCCTGGGCCGACCAGTCGCAGGGTTCGGCCTGGGTCGTGGCGTCGACGTAGAAGCGCAGGAAGCCCATGGCCCTGCCGCCCACCGGGTGCACCACCACCGACTGGCTGCGGTCGCCGGCGCCGAGCGCGGCGCGGGTGAGGCCGTAGAACAGGCGGTAGGTCTCGAGCCGCGTGACCGGCCGCCAGCGCCATTCGGCGATCGAGCGCTGCGGCGGGGGCGGGGCGGGGGCGGCGCAGGTCAGGTCGTTGCCCTCGAACACCAGGGCCACGACATTGCGCCCGCGCACGAGGCCGGTATGGGCCTTCAGCCAGTCGAGCGTCTGGGCGTAGTTGACCGGATCGCCGGGAAAGGCGGCGCTGTAGACGTCGATGCCGTGGTCGCGGCGCAGCGTCTCGCCCAGGATGCGCTCCTGGCTGGTCCCGCTGCCCGCGGCGAAGCTGTCGCCGATCAGCACGTAGTCCTGGGCGCCGGGTCCCGATGTGTTGCGGTAGCCGAGTGCGTCGGTGATGAACACCACCTTGCGCGGCTCGACGATCTCGGGCGCGGTGCGGTCGGAGAGCGCGAAGAGGTCGCCATGGGGCATGTCGAAGTCGAGCCGCCGGCCGGGCTCGTAGTGCGACCGGCCGCCGGCGGTGGCGAAGCGCGACAGCACCTCGTCGGGACGGTAATAGGCCGGGTTCGACTTGGTCAGGCGCAGCCCGATCTCGAACCCGGCGATGCCGATCAGCAGCGACAGGCATACCAGCGCGAACGCCGCCCGGCCCGACGCCAGCCGCAGCGGCGCGAACAGCAGCACGGACCCCAGCAGCGCGAAAAACCCGGGCAGCGACAGGGCCGACAGCAGTACCGTCATCGCCAGGACCAGGAGCAGGTCCGGCACGAGGCGGAGAAGAAGTCTTGCGGGGGTCATGGTGCGTTGGCGGCGCCGGGCCGATGGTGGGCGATGCAAGGATTGAACTTGCGACCTTCCCCGTGTGAAGGGGACGCTCTCCCGCTGAGCTAATCGCCCGGGATCGGCCAGGGATCGACCGGTGGCACCGGCGAATCGGGCTGGGGTATACGGTGTGGCCGCGCGAGCGTCAAGGTCGGCCCAGCGGCGTGCTTCGCTGTCGCGTTTGTGAGCGTCTGCGAGCGGCGGAGCCTGTAGGCTCGGGCCATGCGGTCATTCGTCACGATGCTCGCGCTGGCGCTGCCGACGACGGTCGCGGCGGAACAGCCGGTCAGCCTGCGGCTCAATTACGAGGCCCATCTGGGCGGGGTGCGGATCCTGTCGGTCGCCGCCCTGGCGCGGTTTGCCGCGGGCGCCTACGACCTCGAGGTCGCGTCGCGCACGGTCGGCGTCGTCGGCTGGGTCGGCGACTGGAAGGGCAACAGCTTCACCCGCGGAACAGTCGGCGAGGCCGGCCTCAGGCCCTCCTCGCATCGCGCCGACTCGGTCTGGCGCGGCGAGCCGCGCTTCGTGGAACTTACCTACGCCGCCGACCGCAGCGTCGCGGTCCAGGCCGAGCCGCCGGCCGCCAGGGACGACCGCGAGCCGGTGCCCGAGGCGCAGACGCGCAATACCGTCGATACGCTGACCGCGATCATGGGGCTGGTGCGCAGCTTCGGCGCCGACGGGAAATGCGCCGGCGCCTATCCCGCGTTCGACGGGCGGCGGCGCTACGACATCCGGATCGAGGATGCCGGCGAGGCG
>JAEULC010000391.1 GCA_016792605.1 Rhodospirillales bacterium | reverse complement strand
GTGGGCGCGCACGGCCACGCGACGCTCTACCGCGCGCCCGCCGACCTCCGCGCCCAGGTCGCCGTGTTCCAGCCGCAGGCACCCGCGCTCGCCGCGCTGACCCAGCGCGTGAAGGACAGCTTCGACCCCGAGCGCATCCTCAACCCCGGCCGCATGTACGCAGGCGTGTAATGGTGCAAGGCCCTCACCCGGTTCGCTTCGCTCACCACCCTCTCCCATCTTCGACGGTAGAGGGTCAGAGCCCCTCGCCCGCCGCGAAGCGATGGGAGAGGGAGGGGCCCGACGCGTCAGCGTCGGGAGGGTGAGGGCATGCAGACCCACTTCACCCTGGCCCAGCTCGCCGATCCGGACATCGCGGAGTCGAACAAGATTCTGCGCGCCTGCGTGCATTGCGGGTTCTGCACCGCGACCTGTCCGACCTTCGTGCTCTTGGGCGACGAGCTCGACAGCCCGCGCGGGCGCATCTACCAGATCAAGGACATGCTGGAGAACGCGCGGCCAGCGACCGAGCGCGTGGTCAAGCATATCGACCGCTGCCTGTCCTGCCTGTCCTGCATGACGACCTGCCCCTCGGGCGTGCACTACATGCACCTGGTCGATCACGCCCGCGCCCATATCGAGGAGACGTATCGGCGGCCGCTGGTCGACCGGCTGCTGCGGCGGGTGCTGGCGCTCGTCATTCCCAGGCCGGCGTTGTTCCGCCTGGCCCTGGTCGGCGCTGTTCTGGCGCGGCCCTTTGCCGCGCTGATGCCGAAGAAGCTGCAGCCGATGCTGCGCATGGCGCCCAAGAGTCTCAAGTCGCCGTCGCGCGTCGACACGCCGCAGGTGATCCCGGCCGAAGGCATGCGCGTCAAGCGCGTCGCCGTGCTGGCGGGCTGCGCGCAGCAGGTGCTGGAGCCGTCGATCAACGAGGCGACGGCGCGCCTCTTGACTCGCCACGGCTGCGAGGTCGTGGTGGCGAAGAGCGCGGGCTGCTGCGGCTCGCTGGTCCACCACATGGGCCGGACGGCGGAGTCGCACGCCCAGGCCGCGGCGAACATCGAGGCGTGGTCGCGCGAGATCGCGGGCGAGGGGCTGGACGCGATCGTGATCAACGCGTCGGGCTGCGGCACGACGATCAAGGACTACGGCTTCATGTTTCGCGACGATCCTGCGCTGAAGGAGAAGGCAGCGAAGGTGTCGGCGATCGCGAAGGACGTCAGCGAGTTCCTGGCCGAGATCGGCCTGAAAGCGCCCGCCACGCCGACCGGCCAGGTCGTCGCCTATCACGCGGCCTGCTCGATCCAGCATGGCCAGCGCATCCGCGAGCAGCCGAAGGCGCTCTTGCGGTCCGCCGGCTTCGTGGTGAAGGACGTGCCCGAGGCGCATCTCTGCTGCGGCTCTGCCGGCACCTACAATTTGCTGCAGCCCGAGCTCGCGACCCAGCTCCGCGACCGCAAGGTCCGGAACATCGAAAGCACGCAACCCCAGATCATCGCCGCCGGCAATATCGGCTGCCTCACCCAGATCGCGACCGGCACCGGCATCCCCGTCGTCCACACGATCGAGCTGCTCGACTGGGCGACCGGCGGGCCGAAACCGGCGGGGCTGCCATAGCGCCCGTGGACGGCTAAAAGACACGAAAGGCCGGGGCGAACCCCGGCCTTTTTTGCATTTCGCGAATCCACGAGCGGCGAAGAGCTACTCCGCCGCCTGGCCGGTGTAGGGGTCGATGCGCACGGCGCCGGGCGCCTTGCCGCGGATCGCCGCGTTCTGGGCGGTGACCTTGGCGAGCTGCTCGGCGTCCCAGCTCTCGCCCTGCTGGAGCGCGAAGAGCGAGGTGTAGCCGCCCGACCAGTCCGGCGGCACTTGGCACGGGCGCGGGTCGTGGTGGGCCCAGCGCGCCGGCTTGCCGCGCACGATCTGGCCCTCGAACTTGCTGGCCAGCGGATTGGCCGTGTAGGTGAAGGCGTCCGCCGCCGAGTAGACGTTGAGCAGCAGCGGCCGGCCGAGGTCCGACAGGTTCGGCTTCGAGCCGTGGATCGTGCGGCAGTTGTGGATGGTGATCGAGCCGGCCGGGCCCATCAGGTACTCGGCCTTGCTGAAGTCGATCCGGGCCAGGTCCTTGTCGTCGATGCAGCCGACCCACTGGTCCTTGGCGTTGTACTGGTTGAAGAGCTCGCCGTTGTGGCTGCCCGGGATCACGCCCAGCGGGCCCTGCTCCTCGCCGCAGTCATACAGATACGTGCCGATGGTCAGCGGGCTGTAGTTGGTATGCGGCCAGTACTGGATGTCCTGGTGCCACTTCACCTCCTCGCCGCCCTCGGCCCATTTGAAGTTCAGCTTGGAGTGGTGGAACTTCACGTCGGGGCCGACGAGGTCGCCGGCGATGTCGGCGAGCGGCGACTTCACGGTGAAGTCCCAGTAGGCCGGGTGATGCTCGGGCGGGCTCGACAGGCGGCGCAGCCGCGGCTTCTCGGCGGTGTGGCCGGGCTCGAGGTCGAAGATCGCGTCCGACTTGGCAAGCTTGCGGCTGCGGTCCACCATCTCGTTGGTGACGGCGCGCATGCGCTCGATCCAGTCCTTCGGCACCGCGTTCTCGACCAGCAGGTAGCCCTTCTCGAAATAGGATTCGCGCTGCTTCTGGGTCAGGATCTTGGGCTTGTTCGACAGCACCTGTTCGGGCGTCATGCGTTCCTCCAATGGGCCTC
>JAEULC010000364.1 GCA_016792605.1 Rhodospirillales bacterium | reverse complement strand
CGCGGCGATCCCAAGCTCTACAATCCCGAGGACCTGCTGGTCGTGGCGCTGTCGTCCTGCCACATGCTGTCCTACCTGGCGCTCGCCGCGCGCTCGAAGCTCGAGGTCCAGAGCTATGTCGACGAGGCGACCGGCACGATGGACATGAAGGACGGCAAGATCCGCTTCGTCGAGGTCGTGCTCTACCCGCGCATGACGGTCGCCGCCGGGTCCGACCTGGAGCTGGCAAAGCGCCTGCACGACAAGGCGCACAGTGAATGCTTCATCGCCAACTCGGTGAATTTTCCCGTGCGCAACGAGCCGCAGATCGCGGTGGCTGGCTGAACGTCGGCTACGGCCGCGTCGTCTTCGGGTTGAGCGACGGCAGCTTGCCGGGCTCCTTTTCCGTCTTCGCCGGGGCCGGCGGGAAGCCTTCGCCGTCCTTCAGGATCGGGAAGGCGCCGCTCCAGGTCGGGTCGGAGCAGCCGGCGTCGAGCAGGTTCACCCACTTGATGTCGCCACGGTGCGCCGGGGCGCGCGCCTCGGCCAGCTTCAGGAGGTCGGGTTGCTTGGCGGCCTTCTGCCAATTGGCGACGTGCGCCTCGCACTCCGCCTGCTGGGCGAAGCCTCGGCCGTCCAGCGGCTGCTGCACGATGATGCGCTGGTCGGCCGAGGTGATGGCCATCAGGACCAGGATTGCCTTCCACATGGCGACGTCCCCCTAGAACGCCGAGAGATTACCCTGGTCCCGCGCCCGGGCCTAGCCCCTTGAAGAGGCCGGCCTACTGCTTCAGATGGGCGTACTGGCTGGCCGGGACGATCGCCTCGGCGCCGCCGGGCGGGGTCCAGAAGAGCTGCAGGGCCGAGGTGCCCTTCTTCTGGAAATAGTCGATATCGAGCGCGTACCAGCCGGGCTGCTCGACCACGAAGGGAATCGGGTCGGACATCTCGTCGGCATGCACGCCGTCGAGCTCGTAGGCCTTGATGCCGGCGATGGTCAGCCGCACGCCGTCGTTCGAGTTGACCTTGAACACGTAGGTGCCCGGCGCGTCGAACTTGATCATTCCGGTGATCTTGGCGCCCACGCCCATCGGCCGGTCGGCGGTCAGCACGTTGCCGTCGTTGGTCTTGTGGTCGAGAATCTTGATCGGCTCGCCCGGCTTGCCCTTGCCGAGCGCACCCACCTCGCGCAGCTTGTTGAACATGTTGGTGAAGTAGATGACCGACAGGCCGGGCGCGACCTTGTCGGCGGCGGGCTGGGGCGAAACCGGCTTCGCGCCGGTGATCGGCTTGCCATCCTGGGCGGCGGCGGGGTTGAAGGTCAGGGCGAAACCGAGGCCGGCGGCCACGGCGACAGCAAACAGGCGGCGACGGATCATGATGTCCGCAATCCCTCTCGATATTGACGACGGCGGTCTTCCCGCTCCCCCTGAATGGGCAACCGGGTCGGTGCTACCCCGAAGAGTTACGGAGCGTCAAGCCTGCGGGGCCACCCGCGTCATCACAAACCACCGATCACGACACGGCGCGGCGAAAGAAGCGCGGGTTGGCAAGGGTACCGACCGAGACAGTGATCTTATCGCGGGGCCGCGCCTCCTTGAACAGGCGCGCATGCGGCGGCTCGGCCGGAAGCTGGAACAGCTTCTCGACGGTCCAGACGACGGACGGCACGTCCGTCTTCACGAAGCGCTGGCCGAGTTCGATGGTGGAGGCTTTCAGGACTGGTCCTATCTGCTTGCCGCGCCACGGAAATGTGGCTGCCGGCGGTCAACGTCCCCGGGCCTATCTAGCATCCGCCTGTCGCCGGCTTCAAGCCGGCCGCGCGTGACCGAACCGTGTCCGGATCATGCTACTGCTGGTTCATGCTGAGCATCGTAATCCCGACGCTAAATGCCGCCGAGTCCTTGGCCGCGACCGTGGCGGCGCTGGGCGGCGATGTTGCTGGCGAGATCGTGATCGCCGACGGCGGCTCGATGGACAAGACGCGCCAGGTCGCGCTGGCGGCGGGCGCGCGCGTGGTCGAGGCGCGGCGCGGTCGGGGCACGCAGCTCGCGACCGGCGCGGCGGCGGCCCAGGGCGACTGGCTGCTGTTCCTGCATGCCGACACCAGGCTCGACCCGGGCTGGGCGCCCCAGGCCGCCGGCTTCATGGCCGATCCCGCCAACGCGACACGCGCGGCCGCGTTCGCGTTCGCGCTCGACGACAACGATCCGCGCGCGCGCCGGCTGGAGCGCGCGGTCGCCTGGCGCTGCCGCGTCCTGGGCCTGCCCTATGGCGACCAGGGGCTGCTGATCGCCCGCGGCTTCTACGAAGCGCTCGGCGGCTACCGGCCGCTGCCGCTGATGGAGGACGTCGACCTGGTGCGCCGGATCGGCCGGGCGCGGCTGACGATGCTGCCGGCCCGCGCGGTCACCTCGGCCGAGCGCTGGCGGCGCGAGGGCTGGTACCGGCGGTCGGCGCGCAATCTCGCCTGCCTGTCGCTGTGGTTCCTGGGCGTGCCGCCGGCGGCGATCGCACGGCTCTACCGCTGAGATGTCCAGGCCGACCGTAGTCGTGTTCCTGAAGGCGCCAATGCTCGGCCGCGTGAAGACGCGCCTGGCGCGCACGATCGGCGACATTGCCGCGCTGCGCTTTCACCGCGAGACCGCCGCACGACTGATCCGGGCGCTGCAGCGCGACCGGCGCTGGCGGGTGATGCTCGCGTTGTCGCCGCGCGGCGCATTGCGGCATCGCGCCATCCCGGGTCGCGCCCTCCGCCGCGTCGACCAGGGACAAGGCGACCTCGGCCGCCGGATGGCCCGGGCGCTGCGCCTCGCGGGCGGCCCCGCCGTGCTGATCGGCACCGACATCCCAGACCTGTCGCCCGCGATCGTCGCTGAGGCATTCCGGGCATTGCGGTCGCACGACGTGGTCCTGGGCCCGGCCGAGGATGGCGGCTACTGGCTGGTCGGCGCCAACAACCCAGCCGACGCCCGCTTCGATGGCGTGCGCTGGTCGACGCGCCACGCGCTCGCCGACACGCAGGCGACGCTAAAGTACCGCCGCGTCGCGCTGCTGGCCCCGTTGGCCGACATCGACACGCCGCAGGACTATCGCCGCTGGCGATCAAGAAGCCGTTAGGTCGCCTTGCCCCTCCACGTGTCGCAAGGCAGACTCGAAGCCATGACAGCATCTCCCGCGTTCGCCCCCAAGCCGCTCGACCCCGCCAAGTTCCGCGATCCGCGCATCACCGCGAAGGGCGAGACGCGCGCCACCGTCGCGCTCACCGGGCTCCGGACGCTGTGGTTCAACACCGGCACGCTGTGCAACCTGACCTGCGGCCACTGCTATATCGAGTCGTCGCCGACCAACGACCGGCTGGAGTACCTGACCGCCGCCGAGGTGCGCGCCTATCTGGACGAGATCGCGCGCGACCGGCTGCCGACCGAGGAGATCGGCTTCACCGGCGGCGAGCCGTTCATGAACCCGGACATGGTCGCGATGCTGGAGGACGCCCTCTCGCGCGGCTTCCGCGTCCTGGTGCTGACCAACGCGATGAAGCCGATGATGAAGCGGCGCGACGCACTGCTGGACCTGCACCGCCGCTACGGCAGCCGGCTGACGCTGCGCGTCTCGGTCGACCACTACGCCGAGGCGCTGCACCAGATGGAGCGCGGGCAACGGAGCTGGAAGCCGATGATGGCGGGCATCGACTTCCTGGTGGAACACGGCTTCACCCTGCGCGTCGCTGGCCGCACCGTCTGGAAGGAAGACGAGGCCAGCCTGCGCCAGGGCTACCAGCGCCTTTTCGCCGAGCATGGTGTGCGGCTCGATGCCGCCGACCCGTCGCATCTCGTGCTGTTCCCGGAGATGGACGCGGGCGTCGACGTGCCCGAGATCACCACGGCCTGCTGGGGCATCCTGAAGAAGTCGCCCGACGCGATGATGTGCGCCAGCTCGCGCATGGTGGTGAAGCGCAAGGGGGCCGACCGCCCGGCCGTCGTCGCCTGCACGCTGCTGCCCTATGACGACCAGTTCGAGCTTGGCGCCACCCTGGCCGAAGCCGCGCGCGACGTCAGCCTCAACCACCCGCACTGCGCCAAGTTCTGCGTGCTGGGCGGCGCGAGCTGCTCGGCGTAGCGCCTACCCGTTCAAGTGACAGGCCGACCAGTGGCCCGGCGCGATCGGCTTCAGGTCAGGCTGCTCGACGCGGCAGCGCTCCATGGCGTGCTTGCAGCGCGGATGGAAGTGGCAGCCTGGCGGTGGGTTTAGCGGCGACGGGATCTCGCCCTGGACCGGCTCGAAGGCCTGCTTGCGCGCGTCGAGCCGGGGAATGCCACGCAGCAGGGCCTGGGTATAGGGGTGGTTCGGACGCTGGAACAGGTCCTCGGTCGCCGCGATCTCGACGAAGCGGCCGAGATACATGATGACGACGCGGTCGCTCAGATGCTCGACCACGCCAAGGTCGTGGCTGATGAAGAGGTAGGTGAGCCCCAGGTCGGCGCGCAGGTCCATGAACAGGTTGAGCACCTGGGCCTGGATCGACACGTCGAGCGCCGCCACCGCTTCGTCGCAGACCATGAACTCCGGCTTCACCGCCAGCGCCCTGGCGATGCCGATGCGGGCGCGCTGGCCGCCCGAGAACTGGTGCGGGTAGCGCCGCTTCAGGCTGGGATCGAGGCCGACGCGGCGCAGCAGGTCGTCGACATAGGCTTCGCGCTCGCTGCCCTTGACGATGCCATGCGCCACCGGCGCCTCGGCGACAATGTCCGTCACGCGCAGCCGCGGGTTCAGCGACGCGAAGGGGTCCTGGAAGATCATCTGGATCTTGAGCTCGGCCTGGCGCGCCTCGGCAGCCGGCAGTGTGTCGATCGCCTTGCCGTGCCAGGCCCGCGTGCCCTCGCTCGGCGGCAGGATGCCGGCGACGATGCGGCCGAGCGTCGACTTGCCGCAGCCGCTCTCGCCGACGAGGCCCACGACCTCGCCCTGCCGCACCTCGAGGTCGACACGGTCGACGGCATGGACGATCTCGTCCTTTAGCCCCGCGCCGAACCAGTTGGCGATGCGCGCGGCCACGTCGAGACGCTTGGCGAATCGCCTCGAGACGTTTGCGAGCTGGATCATCGGCTCAAGCATGCGCGTGCGCCAGGCCAACGGGGTGGAAGCAGCGCAGCGTGCGGCCCGGCACCGGCTGCGTGATCGGCGGTTCTACGGCGCAGCCCGGCTGGGCGTGAGAGCAGCGCGTGCGGAAGGCGCAGCCCTGGGGCAGGTTCAAGAGCGACGGCGTCATGCCGGGAATCTGCGCCAGCTTGCTGCCGCGCCGGTTGCGGCTGGGCACGGACCCGATCAGCCCGGCGGTATAAGGGTGCATCGGCCGGTCGAGCACGTCGTCGACCGAGCCGGATTCGACGATGCGCCCCGCGTACATGACGCAGACCGCGTCCGCAAGGCCAGCCACCACCGAGAGGTCGTGGGTGATCCAGATCAGCGCCGCGCCGGTCTCGCGACACAGTTTTTGGACCTCGTAGAGGATCTGGCCCTGGATCGTGACGTCGAGCGCCGTGGTCGGTTCGTCGGCGATAATCAGGTCCGGCTTGTTCAAGAGCGCGATGGCGATCGCCACGCGCTGGCGCATGCCGCCCGAGAACTGGTGCGGGTAGGCCTTGAGCCGCTCGTCGGGCGAGGGGATCCCGACCCGGCCCAGGGCGTCGCGCGCCCGGATCAACGCCGCCTTGCGATCGACCTTGGGATCGTGCGCCTGGATCGCCTCGATCATCTGCGTGTCGACGCGCAGGACCGGGTTCAAGGTCATCATCGGGTCCTGGAAGATCATCGCCACGCGGTCGCCACGCAAGCCGCGCAGCCGCTCCTCGGACGCGCCGACCAGGTCCTCGCCCTTGAACAGGACCTTGCCGCCGGCGACGCGACCGGGCGGATCGACCAGGCCGATGATCGAAAAGCCGGTGACGGTCTTGCCCGATCCGCTCTCGCCGACCAGCCCGAGCACCTGGCCTGGCGCGACCTGGAAGCTGACGTCGTCCACGGCCTTCAACACGCCAGCGCGGGTGTCGAAATGGGTGCGGAGGCTCTCGACCGCGAGCACGGGCTGATTGGGCCTCATTTCTGCAGCCGCGGATTGAGCACGTCGCGCAACTGGTCGCCGACCAGGTTGATGCAGACAATGGTGAAGAGCAGCGCGACGCCGGGGAAGAAGCTGATCCAGTACTTGCCCGAGAGCAGGTAGGCGAAGCCGTTGGCGATGAGCAGGCCGAGCGACGGCTTGGTCACCGGCAATCCGAGGCCGAGAAAGGACAGCGTCGCCTCCAGTGCGATCGCGCTCGCCACCAGCACGGTGTTGACCACGATCAGCGGCGGCAGGCAGTTCGGCAGCAGGTGCTTGAACACAATGCGCCGGTCGCCCAGCGCCAGGCAGCGCGCGGCCTCGATGTACTCCTTGCGACGCTCGACCAGGGCAGTGCCGCGCACGGTGCGCGCGTAGTAGGCCCACTGCACCGCGACCAGCGCGATCACGATCTTGTCGACGCCCTGCCCCAGCACCGCCAGCAGGATCAGCGCCACCAGGATCGCCGGGAAGCTCAGCTGGATGTCGACGATCCGCATGATCAGGCTCTCGACCCAGCCGCCGAAATAGGCCGCGATCAGCCCCGCCGACATGCCGATCATCAGCGCCAGCAGCGACGCGCCGAAGCCGACCGCGAGGCTGGTCCTGAGCCCGTACATGATGCCGGAGAGCATGTCGCGGCCCTGGTCGTCGGTGCCGAGCCAGTAGGTCATGCCGCTGAAGCTTTTCGACCCCGGCGGCAGGCGCCCGTCCATGATGTCGAGCTGGCGTAGGTCGTAGGGGTTCTGCGGCGCGATCCACGGCGCGAAGATCGCGATCAGCACGACCAGCGTCAGGCCGACCAGGCCGGCGATCGCGAGCTTGCTGGCGAAGAAATCGGTCAGGAAGCGCCGCAGCGGCGTCTCGACCTTGGGTGTCGCCCGAAGCGCGTCCGTCGTCATCCCTTGGCCTCCGCCCTCATGCTTTGGCATCCGAAAGCCGTACGCGGGGATCGAGCACGGAATAGACCAAGTCGACCGCGAAGTTGATGAAGATGAACATGAACACGATGATCATCAGGTAGGCGACGACCACCGGCCGGTCGAGCAAATTGATCGAGTCGATGATCAGCTTTCCCATGCCCGGCCAGGCGAAGATCGTCTCCGTCACCACCGCGAAGGCGATGGTGGTGCCGAGTTCCAGGCCCAGCACGGTCACGATCGGGATCAGGATGTTCTTGAACACGTGCACCCAGACCACGCGCTTTTGCGCCAGGCCCTTGGCGCGGGCGAACTTCACGTAGTCCTGCAGCACCGCCTCGCGCGTGCCGGCGCGCGCCAGCCGGATCACCAGCGACAGCTTGAACAGCGCCAGGTTGAGCGCCGGCAGCGCGATGTGCGAGAGGCCGTCCAGCGTCAGGATGCTGAGCTGGATTCCCAGCACGCTGCGCGTCTCGCCGCGTCCCGTGGAGGGCAACCAGCCGAGCTGCACCGCGAAGATCATGATCAGCATCAACCCGACCCAGAAGGTCGGCAGGCTGAAGCCCAGGATCGACCCGGCCATGATCGACTTGCCCACCATCGAGTTTGGCTTGAGCCCCGCCCACATGCCCAGCGGCACGCCTAGCACCACGCCCATCAGCGTCGCCGTGATCGCGAGCTCCAGCGTGGCCGGCATGCGCTGGAAGATCAGGTCGATCGCCGGGATGTTGTGGACGAAAGAGCGGCCGAGGTCGCCGGTCGCCGCGTTCACCAGGAATCGCGCGTACTGCTCCCACAACGGCAGGTCGAGCCCCAGCGCGTTGCGGGCGCGGGCGATCTCGGCCTGGTCGGCCTGCGGGTTGATGAGAATCTCGATCGGATCGCCGATCGCGAAGACCCCCAGGAAGACCAGCATCGACATGACCAGCAGGACCACCGCGCTCTGCAGCAGCCGCCGGATCAGGTAGACGAGCATACCCGAACCACCCCTGTTCCTGCCCCGATCTCCCAGCCGGAGCTTGGGCCGGGGCTTGGCCGCGACCCTACCCGAACCCGCCCGGGGTTGCGAGCGGATTGGCGGCCTTGCGGCCTAGGCGCGGCGCAGGCTGGTGGGCGCGTGGCGGAACGGCAGGCTGCGCTGGTCGAGCGACGCCGGTCCCGGCGT